>NZ_JAODZS010000017.1:0-97933 GCF_029835375.1 Morganella sp. GD04133
GTAATACGAAGTCGCAGGCATGAATACATCCCCGAAATAAAATTAAAACCAAGAAAAATTAAATGTCAGACAGTGCTTTTATTTTATCCTTCACACCAATGAAACCGGCGTACTGAACTTTGGTACATAAAGTGTCCAGTTTTTTATTCAGTGTCATGGATAACACTTCACGGGAGTCTTTATCCATAATTTCTTTATTGACGTTTAAGAAGGTATAGTTCTGATTAATACGCCCGTAGTTTGACGAAAAATCATTAAATTCCGCCTGGTTTACGCCTTTAAGGAAATTAAATCCGTCCACACAGGCATTGTTGGTTGATGCAATAACAATTCCCTGCGATGCCATTTGTTTGCTTCCCACATACGCCTGCGCTGCATTATTACCGGTGACATTCGGTGTGGCAGAACGGGTTTGCTGTTTTACCGGCGGGTTTTTAACGGCTGCCGTATTTTTCTTTGCCGGTGATGTTGAGCAGGCAGAAATAACCAGTGAAAGTCCGGCTACAACGAGTGCTTTTTTGTTAATCATCATTTTCATTCCTATTTATAAAATTAACGCTTACAGAGAGAAATTACAGGTTTAATAAAAACATCTGTCTGCTGATGATATAAAGTTAATGCAACATATTATTAACAGCATTCAGATGTCATCAGACAGAAAAAGGTTGGTGATATTAAATACACGCGTAAAGGGAGAGTCATAACCGTTGGATAGTCAGCATGGCGGATTATCAGTGTCCTCTGTATCGCCCGGTCCGGAAATAACAGACTGATAATGGATGCTGATAATAGAGAAAAGTTCGCTGATCTCACGTTCTGTCATTCCCAGCGCCGCACAATACCTGAGCATGATATCCGGACTGAGCACCGATAGCCCGCGTTCATAGCGGGATATCTGCTGCTGGCTGATATTCAGCTTCTCAGCCACTTCCGATCCTGTTAATCCCTGACTTTTTCGCCTTCTTTTTAAGAAAAAACCAACTTCTTTCAATAGAGATATATTATTATCACACATAGTAAAACCTGATTTACCCGGGATATTTAACTCCTTTTAGGTTTATCCGGAATAATTAACGACAGTAATAAACATAACAATCCCGTTATTACGCACTATATCCACCGGAGAATCAGACCGGAAAGGTAACGATCCCTGTTAATTACTGCATCCTTTACCGGGAAAGAGGCCAGCCACTGCCTTTTATTTTCAGTTGATATTACTGAGCCAAATACAAATTAAATGAGTTCAATCACAATTATTCAGCATAAATAAAATCACTGATAATAAAATAATACCAATAAATAACCACTATCAGATCGGGTAAAGAATAAGTGAATCCGGAGTGGTCATGCAAATAATCATTCTTCTTTCGTTGCCTTAAGAACAATTGGTAAAATCTATCTGTGAGTAACCATAAAGAGTAATAACAGAAAAAATAATCATGTAATTTCAGGTCATTATATAAAAACAAACAGGGCTGGTAATGATAACGTCAGAAAAAGGATATTTAAGATAACTCTCTGCATGATTAAAACCGTATCACTTTGTTACAGTTTTTATCCTCTTTTTGTTCATCTGATAATAATAAAAAGAATTTTATTATGATTTATTAAATATAACTCCAATAACTTGTATTTTTGCCTGTAAAAATAAAAACACCGGCCTGTCAAAAAAAGCCGGTGTCATACTGATGCAAGATAGCATTAAGAAAAACGATTTTCATCCCTGTATATTGCCGGGTTATCCGTTATCAGCATTCCCACTCCCCAGTCCGCATAATGCGCGACCAGCTCCGGATAATTCGGTGTATAGCAAAAAACCTGATAACCGGCTTTTCTCAGCGATTTTGCCGTGTCTTCCCGCAGAAACAGCCAGTCGCAATGCACACTGAATGCGTCAATCTCCTGAAGCAGTGCCAGAGGCTGCGACGGAATTTTTTCCCAGAGTTGTCCGCGCCGGATGTGCGGCATCCGTTTATGCATATGGCGCAGTGTACGGGTATCAAAGCCGGAAAACAGAATCCGCTCTGCCGGGAAATTCTGCATTTCAAGCACTGCGGCGGTGGCTTCACACAGCTGAGCAATCGCATGGTCACTGTCTGTCAGCTCTGTTTTCAGTTCCAGGTTCAAATGCAATCCAAATTCTTCCGCCAGCGCCAGCAGGTCGGTCAGCAGCGGAATTTTTTCCCCCCGGTACACTTCCCCCGCCCATAACCCGGCATCCAGTGCCCGCAGTTCACGTAAGGTCAGATCCGTCACTTTCCCGCTGCCGTTGGTGGTGCGGTTCACGGTTTCATCGTGGATCAGCACCGGTACACCGTCGGCGCTGAGCTGAACATCGGTTTCAATCCACAGACAGCCAAACTCTGCCGCCTGCCGGAATGCTGCCATGGTATTTTCCGGGGCGCGGGCGGCAAAGCCGCGGTGTGCTGCAATAATCATAATCTGTTCCTTTATACAGAGAGGCCGGATACCGGTACTATTTGTTTTGCAGCACCCATACCGCTGCTTCCACCCGTGATTTTACCTTCATCTTTTTCATCAGGTTTTTCACATGCACTTTTACCGTGCTTTCAGTGATATCCAGTTTACGGGCGATCATTTTATTCGGCTGTCCCTGAGCGATCAGTTTCAGTATGTCGCGCTCACGCGGGGTAAGGCTGTTGATATCCGGCTCATCATCACTGCGCACCTCACGCAGCGCACCTGCCAGCACTTCAGTCAGTGCCGGGGAGACCACCATTTTACCGGCCGCCGCCTGACGCAGTGCCACCAGCAGTTCCTCCGGCTCCATATCCTTGAGCAGATAGCCATCCGCCCCGCGGCGCAGTGCCGTAATCAGATCTTCCCGGTAGTTGGACACACTGAATACCACCACCCGGCCGGAGAGCGGTTTGCGCCGCAGAATGTCCAGGGTTTCAAAGCCGTTCATGTCCGGCATATTCAGATCCAGCAGAATCAGATCCGGATCGAGTGATTCCGCCAGCGCAATGCCGTCGCGGCCGTTCCCCGCTTCACCGGCCACCGTCAGGGACGGCTCCATGCTGATTAATTGTCTGACGCCGTTACGCAGCATCGGGTGATCGTCTATCAGCAGGATCGTGGCGGGAGAGGCCGGATCAGCGGCTTCATCCGGATCACTGAGTATAATTTCTCCGGCGGAAAGCGGTACCGCAGTTCTGTTCGTCATTGTTTACTTTGCTCCTGAATCGTCTTCATTTATTCTTATAGTTGTATTCGCGGGAAAGCTTATCAGCACCTGAGTGCCGCCCTGTTCCCGTGTGGTTATCCGGCAGGTTCCGTGCAGTGTGGCTGCCCGTTCCCGCATGATGGATAACCCGTAATGGTTATTTTTTTCCGGATGTTCCGGGATGCCTTCCCCGTTATCTTCCACGCTGATATAAATCATCTGATCTTCTGACCGGCATATCACCTGCGCCCTTGACGCATTGGCGTGCTGGAGGATGTTACTCAGCGCCTCGCGGACAATCTGCACCACATGAATGGTCTGGTGCGCGGAGACCTGGCGCCCGGAGAGCTGAAAATCAAAACCGATTCGGTAACCCATCCGCTGCTCAAACTCCTCCAGTGTGCTCTGTAACGCTGCAAGCAGCCCGGGCTCGGTCAGTTTCAGGCGGAAAGTGGTCAGAAGCTCACGCAGCTGATGATAAGCACCGTTCACTTCCTGGCGCATTTCGGTCAGCAGTGTCTGACAATTTTCCGGGATCTGCGCGGAATGCATCTGTAAATAGCTTATCTGAATTTTCAGACAGGATAACGACTGCGCAATAGAATCGTGAAGTTCGCGGGCAATCACTGAGCGCTCATCCATCAGAATCAGCTGTTGCTGCTGCTCATGCTGATACGCCAGCGCAAAAGCAGAGATAATTTGTTTGCTCAGCATCTGCATCATATTCTGCTGTTCGCTGTTCAGCTGCTGTCCGGCCGGTAACAGCAGCGTCAATACCCCGTAACGGTTAATCGGTCCGCTCAGATTCCAGGTCAGCTGTTCCTGTGTCTGTAACGGCATACAGCCACAATCGCCGATTTCAGTAAAACGGGTGGCGTTATTATCCTCAAAGATCCGCAGGCACAGTGCGCCTTCCGGCATGATCTGATGCAGATCGCGCAGAATATCCGTCAGCTGAGTGGTCAGGTCATTGGTGTTATTCAGCCGCTGCCCGCTCTTATATAAGAAGGCCAGCATCTGGTTTTTTTCCTGTAAATCCTGTGTTTTGACCGCCACCCGCGATTCCAGCTCCCCGTAGAGCGCAGACAGCTCCTCTGCTGTGCGGTTAAGGGTATTGCCGATCATGGTAATTTCGTCGCGGTGGTCATAATCCGCAAAGCGCGGCTGAAAATTTCCCTGCCCCATCGCATCCGCCTGCGCCAGCAGCCGCTGCCACGGATTGAGTATCCGGCGGCGGAAATGCCGTGCCGACAACAGCAGCAGCAAAATCATCAGTGCGATAAAGACCAGCTGAATAGCCGCTACCAGCCGGATGGTGGATTCGGTCTGATGGTCAATGGCAGACACCAGGCTGTCAATCTGACCGACAAACGCAGCCACCGGAGCACGGGCCTCTTCCGGCTGTTTTGCTGCTTCCAGCGCCGGGCGCAGCTTCTGCCGCCAGGTCTGCTCAATAGCCAGAAACTGCTGTTGTATTTTTGCAGGACTCACCGCTTTCATCCCGGCAAGCAGGGTTAAATCGGATTCAAAATCATTGAGATATTGCTGTGAATGCCCGGTCAGCGGGATTTCAGACAAGAAACGGTAGCTCTGCATCCGCAATGTACCGGATTTATTAATCGCATGTGCATTGCCCTGCACACTTTCGGTGATCTGATTGGTCAGCCCCATGCCGATCACCGCAAAAACGGTAAGCAGCACCATAAAACCGGTGATTTGTGTGAGAATGGATGTGTGTTTCAGCATGCACTGATGCTCCTCTGAACTGACCGGTTATTCTCTCTGATTTCCCTGAAAAAACACCTACCACTAAAGTAGTACCCCTTAAAACCCCGGGGGATTAGCCATTATAAACCACACTAATCATACCGATACTAACCGTTTGATTTTAGGTATTTTCATCAGATTAACAACCATACCCCTAAAGTAGAATGACGGTTTTGCGCTTAAAAATCAATCGGTTCACCCTTTGATTAAGATCAGTATCAGCACCTTATAACCCACGTAAAACGCCTTTAATTTCAGCATAATTTTGAGGTGTATTATGGCTCAGATCTCCGAAGACAAGGCATCAGCGGGCGTCATTACCGACTGGCGCCCGGAAGATGAAAAATTCTGGGCAGAGAGCGGACACCGGGTTGCATCACGCAACCTGTGGATCTCCGTTCCCTGCCTGTTACTGGCATTCTGTGTATGGATGCTGTTCAGCGCCGTTGCCGTCAATCTCCCGAAAGTCGGCTTTAACTTTACCACCGATCAGCTGTTTATGCTGACCGCGCTGCCGTCCGTTTCCGGCGCACTCCTGCGCGTTCCTTATTCCTTTGTGATCCCGATTTTCGGCGGCCGCCGCTGGACGGCGTTCAGTACCCTGATCCTGATTGTGCCGTGTGTATGGCTCGGATTCGCGGTGCAGAACCCGTCAACGCCGTATGCGGTGTTTGTGATTATCGCCCTGCTGTGCGGCTTTGCCGGGGCAAACTTTGCCTCCAGTATGGGGAATATCAGCTTCTTCTTCCCGAAAGCAAAACAGGGCGGAGCACTGGGTATCAACGGCGGACTGGGTAACCTCGGTGTGAGTGTGATGCAGCTGGTCGCACCGTTTATTGTGACGTTCGGGGTGTTCAGCTTTATGGGCGGCACCGGTGTGCCCCAGCCGGACGGCTCTGAGCTGTGGTTACAGAATGCCGCGTGGATCTGGGTGCCGTTCCTGCTGCTGTTTACCGCCGCAGCCTGGCTGGGGATGAATGACCTCTCCGCCAACAAAGCCTCGTTAAAAGAGCAGTTACCGGTCCTGAAACGCAAACATCTGTGGATCCTGAGCTTCCTCTATCTCTCCACGTTCGGATCATTTATCGGATTTTCCGCCGGGTTTGCCATGCTGTCGAAAACCCAGTTCCCGGATATCGTTATCCTGAAATTTGCCTTCTTCGGCCCGTTACTGGGTGCGCTGGCCCGTCCGCTGGGCGGCTTCCTCTCCGATAAATTCGGCGGCATCCGCGTGACCTTTATTAACTTTGTGGTCATGGCGGTATTCGCCTTCCTGCTGTTCTTCACACTGCCTGGCAAAAATGATGCCGGTTCATTTGCCGCTTTCTTCGGCGTCTTTATGGTGCTGTTTTTCACCGCCGGTCTCGGCAGCGGCTCTACTTTCCAGATGATTGCGGTGGTGTTCCGCAAAATCACCACTGAGCGCGTGCTGGCACAGGGCGGTACCGAAAAAGAAGCCCAGCATGAAGCCATCACCGAAAGTGCTGCCGCACTCGGTTTTATCTCTGCCATCGGCGCTATCGGCGGGTTCTTTATCCCGAATGCCTTTGGTATTTCACTGACACTGACCGGCTCGCCTGCCGGTGCAATGAAAGTGTTCGTTGTCTTTTATGTGGTCTGCATTCTGACCACATGGCTGGTATACGGCCGTAAAAAATAATTAATTCAATTCTGATAATCAGAGCAATGTGAGCGCCCGGCGCTTATCGGGGGATTACCGAATGAGCAAGTTTTTAGACAGATTCCGTTATTTTAAGCAGCGCGGGGAAACCTTCTCCGGCGACCACGGACAAGAGCTGAACGTCAACCGCGACTGGGAGGATGGTTACCGCAGCCGCTGGCAGCATGACAAAATTGTCCGTTCCACCCACGGCGTGAACTGTACCGGTTCATGCAGCTGGAAGATTTACGTGAAAAACGGGCTGGTGACCTGGGAGACGCAGCAGACGGACTACCCGCGTACCCGTCCTGATCTGCCGGATCATGAGCCGCGCGGTTGTCCGCGTGGTGCCAGCTATTCCTGGTATCTGTACAGTGCAAACCGCGTAAAATATCCGATGGTACGCAAACGCCTGATCAAACTGTGGCGTGAGGCCAAAGCGCAGCACGCTGATCCGGTCGATGCATGGGCATCCATTATTAATGATGAGGCAAAAGCCAAAAGCTACAAACAGGCACGCGGACGCGGCGGGTTTGTCCGTTCCGACTGGCAGGAAGTGAATGAAATGATTGCGGCAGCCAATATTGTGACTGCCAAACAGTTCGGCCCTGACCGTATTATCGGCTTCTCGCCAATCCCGGCGATGTCGATGGTCTCCTATGCCTCCGGTGCCCGTTATTTATCCCTGATCGGCGGTGCCTGCCTGAGTTTCTATGACTGGTACTGCGACTTACCGCCTGCCTCCCCGCAAACCTGGGGTGAGCAGACTGACGTGCCGGAATCCGCAGACTGGTATAACTCCTCTTATCTGATTGCCTGGGGTTCCAACGTCCCGCAGACCCGTACTCCGGATGCGCACTTCTTCACCGAAGTCCGTTATAAAGGGACCAAAACGGTCGCAATTACGCCCGATTATGCTGAAATCGCTAAACTGTGCGACCAGTGGCTCAACCCGAAACAGGGTACAGACAGCGCTGTTGCACTGGCAATGGGCCATGTGATCCTCAATGAGTTCCACGCGAAGCGTCAGGCGGAATACTTCACCAATTATGTCCGCACTTACAGCGACATGCCGATGCTGGTGATGCTGGATCCGCGTGCAGAAGGCGGCTATGTGCCGGGCCGTATGCTGCGGGCATCTGATCTGGTGGATTCTCTCGGCGAGAAAGAAAATGCTGAGTGGAAAACCATCGCCATTGATGAAAACAGCCAGCAGTTGGTGGCACCACAGGGCTCTATCGGGTTCCGCTGGGACAAATCCCGCAAATGGAACCTGGAGCCGCGTGACGGCAAGAGTGGTGATGAGATCACCATGCAGCTGAGCCTGCTGGATAAGCACGATGACGTTGCTGATGTCGCTTTCCCGTATTTCGGCGGCATTGAAAATGAGTTCTTCGAAGGTGTGGCACTGGATGAAGTGCTGATGCACAAATTGCCGGTGAAAGTGGTACGTCTGGCAGACGGCAGTGAAGTCCGTGTGGCAAGTGTTTTCGATTTAACCCTCGCCAACTACGGTATTGATCGTGGTCTGAATGATGTAAACTGCGCGTCGGATTACAGCGAAATCAAGGCCTATACCCCGGCCTGGGCAGAAAAAGTGACCGGCGTCAGTCAGCATCACATCTCCCGTATTGCCCGTGAGTTTGCCGATAACGCCGAGAAAACCCATGGCCGTTCAATGGTGATTGTCGGTGCCGGTATCAACCACTGGTATCACATGGATATGACCTACCGCGGCATCATCAATATGCTGGTGTTCTGCGGCTGCGTCGGCCAGAGCGGCGGCGGCTGGTCACACTATGTGGGCCAGGAAAAACTGCGTCCGCAGACCGGCTGGTTACCGCTGGCGTTCGGGCTGGACTGGTCACGTCCGCCGCGCCATATGAACAGCACCTCGTTCTTCTATAACCACTCAAGCCAGTGGCGTTATGAAACTGTTCAGCCGCAGGAGCTTCTCTCCCCGCTGGCGGACAAATCCCGCTTCAGCGGCAGCCTTCTGGACTTCAACATCCGTGCCGAACGCATGGGCTGGCTGCCGTCCGCACCGCAGCTGAACGTGAACCCGCTGACAATCGCGGCGAGAGCAAAAGAAGCCGGTCAGGATCCGCAGGCTTACACCGCAGAAGCGCTGAAGAGCGGTGCAATCCGCTTTGCGGCGGAACAGCCGGACAATCCGCAGAACTTCCCGCGTAACCTGTTTATCTGGCGTTCCAACCTGCTCGGCTCCGCCGGTAAAGGCCATGAATATCTGCTGAAATACCTGCTCGGCACCGAAAACGGCCTGCTGGGTAAAGATCTCGGCGAACAGGGCAGCGTGAAACCGGAAGAAGCAGAATGGGTGGATAATGCCCCGGAAGGGAAAGTGGATCTGGTGGTGACACTCGATTTCCGCATGTCCAGCACCTGTCTGTTCTCCGATATCGTGCTGCCGACTGCCACCTGGTATGAAAAAGATGATATGAACACCTCGGATATGCATCCGTTCATTCATCCGCTGACCGCTGCGGTCGATCCGGCCTGGGAATCCAAAACCGACTGGGAAATCTACAAAGGGATCGCCAAATCCTTCTCTGAACTCTGCCCAGGCCACCTGGGCAAAGAGACCGATATTGTCACCCTGCCAATCCAGCATGACTCCGCTGCCGAAATCG
The DNA here is from genome assembly GCF_029835375.1 of Morganella sp. GD04133. Taxonomy (NCBI): domain Bacteria; kingdom Pseudomonadati; phylum Pseudomonadota; class Gammaproteobacteria; order Enterobacterales; family Morganellaceae; genus Morganella; species Morganella sp. GD04133. The sequence goes on from NZ_JAODZS010000017.1 coordinate 9,266, forward strand.
CGCAGCCGTTTGATGTGAAGGACTGGAAAAAAGGCGAATGTGACCTGGTCCCGGGGAAAACCGCACCGCACCTGATGGTGGTCGAGCGCGATTATCCGAACACCTATGCCCGCTTTACCTCGCTGGGGCCGCTGCTGGATAAACTCGGCAACGGCGGTAAAGGTATCAGCTGGAATACGCAGGAAGAAGTCGATTTCCTGAAAAAACTCAACCGCACCCGCACTGAGGGCGCAGCGGAAGGTCGTCCGGCGATTGAAACCGCGATTGATGCAGCAGAAGTCGTGCTGTCACTGGCACCGGAAACCAACGGCCATGTGGCGGTGAAAGCGTGGGATGCGCTCGGTAAAGTGACCGGCCGCGACCATACCCATCTTGCCATCCATAAAGAAGATGAAAAAATCCGCTTCCGCGACATCGTGGCGCAGCCGCGCAAAATTATCTCCAGCCCGACCTGGTCCGGCCTTGAAGATGAGCATGTCTCTTATAACGCGGGTTACACCAACGTTCACGAGATGATCCCGTGGCGCACCCTGAGCGGTCGTCAGCAGTTGTATCAGGATCATGAATGGATGCGCGCATTCGGTGAGGCACTGGTGGTGTACCGTCCGCCGGTGGATACCCGTGCGGCACAGCCGCTGCTGGGCGCAAAACCGAACGGCTATCCGGAGAAAGCCCTGAACTTCCTGACCCCGCACCAGAAATGGGGTATTCACTCCACCTACAGCGACAACCAGCTGATGCTGACCCTCGGCCGTGGTGGCCCGGTAGTATGGCTGAGTGAGGACGATGCCCGTTCACTGGGGATTGAGGATAACGACTGGATCGAAGCCTTCAACAGCAACGGCGCACTGACGGCCCGTGCGATTGTCAGCCAGCGTATCCCGGACGGGATGATCTTTATGTATCACGCCCAGGAGCGTCAGATTAACCTGCCGGGCTCGGAAGTGACCGGTATGCGCGGCGGTATTCATAACTCCGTCACCCGTGTCTGCCCGAAACCGACCCATATGATCGGCGGCTACAGCCACCTGGCATACAGCTTTAACTATTACGGCACTGTCGGCTCCAACCGCGACGAGTTTGTGGTGGTCCGCAAAATGAAAAATGTGGACTGGCTCGACGGTGAGCAGGATGGTTATCAACAGACCCTGAGCGGGCAGGAGAAAGCATAATGAAGATACGTTCCCAAGTCGGCATGGTATTGAACCTGGATAAATGTATCGGTTGCCATACCTGCTCTGTCACCTGTAAAAACGTCTGGACCAGCCGCGAAGGGGTGGAATACGCGTGGTTCAATAACGTCGAAACCAAACCCGGCCTGGGCTACCCGCATAACTGGGAAGACCAGGAAAAATGGAAAGGCGGCTGGATCAAAAACATCCGCGGCAAACTGGTGCCGCGTATGGGTAACAAAATCGGCCTGCTGTCAAAAATCTTCGCCAACCCCGACCAGCCGGAGCTGGATGATTATTATGAGCCGTTCACTTACGACTATGATCATCTGAAAAACGCCCCGGAAGGCAATCTGCCGACCGCCCGTCCGCGCTCACTGATCACCGGTCAGCGCATGACAAAAATCGAAAACGGCCCGAACTGGGAAGATGACCTCGGCGGTGAATTCAGCCGCCGCAGCGCGGACAAAAACTTCGCCGACATGCAGAAAGAGATGTACGGCCAGTTTGAGCAGACTTTTATGATGTATCTGCCGCGTCTGTGTGAACACTGTCTGAACCCGGCCTGTGTCGCGACCTGTCCGAGCGGTGCGATCTATAAACGTGCGGAAGACGGTATCGTCCTTATCGATCAGGACAAATGCCGCGGCTGGCGTATGTGCCTGACCGGCTGCCCGTACAAAAAAATCTACTTCAACTGGAAGAGCGGCAAATCCGAGAAATGTATTTTCTGCTATCCGCGTATCGAAGCCGGTCAGCCGACCGTCTGTTCGGAAACCTGCGTGGGCCGTATCCGTTACCTCGGTGTGCTGCTCTATGATGCGGATCGCATTGAAGAAGCGGCAAGCGCGGATAACGAAAAAGATCTGTATGAGCGTCAGCTCGGGATCTTCCTCGACCCGAACGACCCGGAAGTGATCCGCCAGGCGCAGAAAGACGGCATTCCGCTGAGTGTGATTGACGCGGCACAGAAATCGCCGGTCTACAAAATGGCGATGGAGTGGAAACTCGCTCTGCCGCTGCACCCGGAATACCGCACCCTGCCGATGGTCTGGTATGTGCCGCCTCTGTCACCGATTCAGTCTGTCAGCGATGCGGGTATGCTGCCGCACAGTGGCGTACTGCCGGATGTGGAAAGTCTGCGCATCCCGGTTCAGTACCTAGCCAACCTGCTGACCGCCGGGGATACCGCGCCGGTACTGCGTGCCCTGAAACGGATGCTGGCTATGCGTCACTACAAACGTGCGGAAACCGTGGATAAAACCCGCGATATCAGTGCGCTGGAAGAAGTGGGTCTGACAGAAGCCCAGGCACAGGAAATGTACCGCTATCTGGCTATCGCCAATTATGAGGATCGCTTTGTGATCCCGTCATCACACCGCGAACTGGCCCGTGAGGCATTTCCTGAGCGTAACGGCTGCGGATTCAGCTTCGGTGACGGCTGTCACGGCAGCGATACCAAATTTAATCTGTTTAACAGCCGCCGTATCGATGCCATTGATATCACGCAGAAAACACCGGCAGATGCGCCAATCTCAGAGAGGCATTCATCATGATCAGCTTAAAAATCATCGGCTGCCTGCTGGATTACCCGGGTGAGGAGCTCTGGGCACACCGCGACGAACTGATTGCAGAGATTGAACAGGCGCACGAACTGCGCCTGACTCAGGCTGCCGCACTGATGTACTTCGTCGCTGAACTGACCTCAGAGCCGCTGCTCGACAGCCAGGCGCGCTACAGTGAATTGTTTGATCGCGGCAGAGCCACCTCTCTGCTGCTGTTTGAACACGTGTATGGTGAATCGCGCGATCGCGGCCAGGCAATGGTGTCTCTGCTGGAGCAGTATGAGCAGGCCGGGATCACCCTCAGCAGTCGCGAACTGCCGGATTATCTGCCGGTTTATCTGGAATATCTCTCTGTTATGCCGCCGGAACAGGCTTGTCAGGGACTGAAAGATATCGCGCCGATCCTCGCTCTGCTCGGTGAGCGGCTCCGTCAGCGCGAAAGTCATTACCATGAACTGTTCAGCCTGCTGCTGGCAATGGCGGACAGCGACCTGACACTCAGCGCACTGACCCGTCAGGTGGACGGTGAAGCCCGTGATGACACCCCGGCTGCACTGGATGCGGTCTGGGAAGAAGAACAGGTGACATTCCTGGCTGATAAAGGCTGTGACAATTCTGTTCTGACACAACATGAGCGTCGTTTTTCACAGAGTGTCGCCCCGAATTACATTCAGGTGGGTGACGCGCCGGTTCCCCCTGCGGCGAAAGGAGTAACTCCATGAATTTCCTGAATACGTTTTTCTTTGATATCTATCCGTATATCGCGGGCGCGGTGTTTATCATCGGCAGCTGGCTGCGCTATGACTACGGACAATACACCTGGCGTACCGGTTCCAGTCAGATGCTGGATAAAAAAGGGATGCGTCTGGCCTCCAACCTGTTCCATGTCGGGATCATCGGTATTTTCTTCGGGCATTTCGTCGGCATGCTGACCCCGCACTGGATGTATGAGCCGTTTATCACTGTGGCACAGAAACAGATGCTGGCGATGGTGGCGGGCGGTGCCTGCGGGGTGATGACCCTGATCGGCGGCGGTCTGCTGCTCAAACGCCGTCTGACCAACCCGCGCGTCCGTGCAACATCATCTGCCGGCGATATCCTGATCATCACCCTGCTGGTGATCCAGGTGATTCTGGGGCTGGGTACCATTCCGTTCTCCGCGCAGCACACCGACGGCAGCGAGATGATGAAACTGGTCGGCTGGGCGCAGTCTGTCGTGACATTTCAGGGGGGCGCATCAGAGCATCTGGAAGGGGTTGCCTTTATCTTCCGCATGCACCTGGTGCTGGGTATGACGCTGTTCCTGATCTTCCCGTTCTGCCGTCTGGTCCATATCTGGAGTGCGCCGGTCGAATACATTACACGCCGCTATCAGTTAGTGCGCAACCGCCATTAATTAATAACAACAGTCTCATCCTTTAAATGCACAGTTTTGGGTGGCTCCGGCCGCCCCTTTTTTTATCACCGTGTGATCCTTTCAAAAAAAGTTGAAACAGATAACCACCTCAGAGGCAAAACAGCCGGTTTCTCTGCCGCTGTAACGTGTCAATAACATTTCAGTCATCTTTAGATCAGGAATAAATCCCTCAAAATCAATTAAATAAATCACAACCAGCAGAAACACGCTGTTTTATCCCAGTTACGATGTTCATTTTTGATATTTTTCACTGCTTTTTTGTTATTAAAATGATTTTGTAATCATTAAAAAATAGTTGAATTTAATGTTGACCCACATCACAAAACTGGTATCATACCTCCATCGAAGCAAAACACGCTTACTAACCTAATTCAAAAGCAGGAGTTCATTATGAAAAGTATCAAAACTTTCTTCTCTAATCTGACCCGTGCTGCTGCTATCATTGCAAAATACAGCAAAGCATTCTGATTTATCAGACAGATTTAAGAAAAGCGCCTCCGGGGCGCTTTTTTATTACCTGCGATCCGGCTTTCAACAAAAGTTGAAGCGACTGGCCGGAACAGAGGCAAAATCCCTGCTTCTTCTGCTGGCGTAACGCCCCGCTAACATTTTCAACATCAGTGCTTCTCAAAAAAATCGCTGCCAAATCAATTCAGTAAACAACAATCAGCAGAAACACACTGTGTTATCCCGGTTTCGATGTTCATTTTTGCTATTTTTCACTGCTTTTTTGTTATTAAAATGATTTTATAATAATTAAAAAATAGTTGAATTTAATGTTGACCTACATCACAAAACTGGTATCATACCTCCATCGAAGCAAAACACGCTTACTAACCTAATTCAAAAGCAGGAGTTCATTATGAAAAGTATCAAAACTTTCTTCTCTAATCTGACCCGTGCTGCTGCTATCATTGCAAAATACAGCAAAGCATTCTGATTTAATCAGACAGATTTAAGAAAAGCGCCTTCGGGGCGCTTTTTTATTGCCTGCGATCCGGCTTTCAACAAAAGTTGAGGCGACTGACCGGAACAGAGGCAAAATCCCTGCTTTTTCTGCTGGCGTAACGCCCCGCTAACATTTTCAACATCAGCGCTTCTCAAAAAAATTGCTGCTAAATCAATTAAGTAAATCACCACCAGCAGAAACACGCTGTTTTATCCCGGTTGTGATGTTCACATTTGCTATTTTTCACTGCTTTTTTGTTATTAAAATGATTTTGTAATCATTAAAAAATAGTTGAATTTAATGTTGACCCGCATCACAAAACTGGTATCATACCCCCATCGAAGCAAAACACGCTTACTCAACTAATTCAAAGCAGGAGTTCATTATGAAAAGTATCAAAGCTTTCTTCTCAAATCTGACCCGTGCTGCTGCTATCATTGCAAAATACAGCAAAGCATTCTGATTTATCAGACAGATACAAAAAAAGCGCCTTTAAGGCGCTTTTTTTATGTCCGCAGTTTTTTCACCAGATAATCAATCAACACCATCATATGCGGCGGCTGATAACGCGACGGCGGATACAGCAGCCAGGCATCCCCGCTGTAACGGGTTTTAAAGGTCCAGTCCGGCAGAACCTGCACAATCTCCCCGCTCTCCAGAGATTTACGTGCCGTAAATACCGGCAGCCCGCCGATCCCTAGGTGTGATTTCACCCCGCCAAGCCGCACGCCACTGTGGTTTGATGAATAACGCCCGTGTACATTCACAGACACCACTTTATTCCCCTGCTGAAAACGCCAGCGGGTATCTGCCGCTTCCTCACTGAGAAACAGGCAGCTGTGATCCTTTAGTTCCTGCGGATGAGACGGCGTGCCATGTTCCGCCAGGTATTGCGGCGTGGCACATAAAATATGGCTGACCGTAAACAGCCGCTTGCCGATAAGTCCCGGCGGTGGTTCATTGGTAATGCGGATGGCAAGATCGATCTCCTCATCAATCAGATCCATATAGCGATCTTCCAGGCGCAGCATCACATTCACACCTGGATTCATTGCGAGGAATTCATTGATAAGCGGATGCACCATAAAGTAACCCAGTGCTTTTGGTGCCCCCAGACGCACCAGCCCGGACGGTGTTTCACTGAACTGCCCGCTGGCACTCATCACCGCCCCCGCAGAGTTGACCAGCGCCCGGCAGTGCTGATATACCGCCTTGCCGCTCTCATTCAGGCGCAGCTTGCGGGTCGTACGCTGTAATAACCGGGTATTCAGGGCGCGCTCCAGCCGCGAGACCGCACGGCTGATCGCAGACGGGGTAGCGCCCAGTTGCCGGGCCGCTTCCGAGAAACTGCCGGTTTCCACCACTTTGGCAAATACCGCCATTTCTTCGAGTAATGCGAGGGTTTCATTTGTGATCACAGGGAATAAATCCTTTGCATTTTTGCCGTATTATCATATGACAGTGCCTGCAATACAATGTCAGACAACACGACACAATAATAATGAGGCACACATCACCATGACAGAAAAATGCTACCTGACCAGCCGCGCCTTACAAGGCACCGCCACTGTCCTGGAGTGCCGTCCGGCAGAGGACGGGCGCTATGCGGTTATCCTCGATAAAACCCTGTTCCATCCGCAGGGTGGCGGACAACCGGGTGACACCGGCACGCTCGGTGATGCCACTGTGATTCACACCGCTTTTATGCCGGAAGGTATCATTCATTATACCGATATCCCGGTTGCTCCCGGTGAAGTTCAGATGAATGTCGATGCGGAGAAACGTCAGCTGCACTCACGGCTGCATACCGGCGGGCACCTGCTTTCTCATGTGATGGAAACTTTCGGCTGGAAACCGACCAAAGGGCATCACTGGCCGGATGAAGGGCGGATCCAATATATTCCTGCCGGTTCCCCGGTGATCGTGGATCCGGAAGATGTCCGCCGTCACTGTCAGGCGCTGATCGACGCGGATCACTCCTGCCATCACTATCAGGATGAAGACGGTATGTTTCAGATCCGGTTTGCGGATTTTGAGCCTTACTCCTGCGGCGGCACGCATGTGCAGTCACTCGGTGAAATCGGCACACTGGTGCTGAAATCGGTGAAAACCAAAAAGGGCGTTCTGTCCGTTCAGTACGACGTCGTCTGACGGAACCTGTCGTTCTGCGGCGGCCCCCCCCCGCCGCCCCTGTTAATCTGCTGAGGTTATAATGAATCTGTTCAACCAGAGTGAATTTCTGGCGCTTGCGCTCGTCCATTTTTTCATTGTTGTCTCACCGGGGCCGGACTTTGCCGTGACGCTGCGCCAGAGTATTTATCACGGACGCAAAGCCGGGCTGATGACGGCGCTCGGCATCGGTGCCGGAATTTCTGTGCATGTGGTGTACACACTGGCTGGTGTGACAGCCCTGATGCAGGCCACGCCGTGGCTGATGGATACCGCAAAATACATTGGTGCGGCGTATCTTATCTGGCTGGGCATTCAGTTTCTGCGCAGTAAAGGCGCAAGTGCCGCTATCACCCCGGAGAGTTCGGATCCCCCCCCCCGGCACAAACAGCCGGAAAGGCATTTTGGATGGGGTTTCTGACCAACGCCACCAACCCGAAAGCGATGCTGTTTTTCCTGGCTATGTTCACCACGCTGGTCAGTCCGTCCACGCCGGTGACGGTCAAACTGTTCTACGGCGTGTGGATGTGCGGCGTGAATGCAGCCTGGTTTATGGCCGTCTCTGTTCTGTTTTCACACCAGCGTATCCGTGAGCGGTTTCTCGCGCACAGCCGGTTGTTCGACAATGTGATCGGCACTGTTCTGCTGCTGTTTGCCGGGCGGCTTTTGCTGACGGCATAACGGCAAAGTAACCACCGATATTATCAGGCCGGCTCCGAAACCACAGGCAGAAAATCAAAATATAACCGGCCGCCAATGGCGTCAGCATAACGAATCAATGTTCCCAGTTGCGGGTCATAGTCCCCTTTTTCCAGGCGGGAAATATTCTGTTTTTGTGTCGCCATTTTTTCAGCCACTTCAGCCTGGGTAATTTTCCGGGCTTTTCTTGCTGCTTTTAATGTATTCAGCAATACTTTTCGTGCCTGAATTTCATCCAGTGCATCAATAACTTCAGGATCTTTAAGTAATGTATTTTTCAGCTCTTCAAAAGGGACTAAATCATAATCATCATTACGACTCATTTCAGCCTCCTTATCACTTCTTTCATTCTCTCATGTGCTAACTCTAGCACCTGCTTCGGTGTTTTCTGCGTTTTTTTCTGAAAGACATGCACAATAATTATATGGTTTCCCCGGTAAAAAAAGAAAACACCTCTGGCACACCCTTCATAAGAACGGATCCTCAGCTCCTTCAGCCCGTCACGATGAAGGTCACGAACAACCGGTTCTTTCAGAAATGCGCCGTATTTACGCAAGGTTTCAAGCCCGGTCAGCATCTCAGCTTTGAGTCCTGCGGGCAGCTTCATAATCTCTTTTTCTGCTGCTTTAATTACTGAAAGTTCAAACATCCTTCATCCCAATGTTTTCTTTTCAGTTTATCGCCCACACCAAATGTAATCAAATATGATTACTGTATACCATAACTCCATTCAATATAGCAAAAAATAAATTTGGTAATTAATGCTGCCTTTTGCAGTTATCGCCAAATTCATTGCCACGTTAATAGTTTGATATGGTAATGTTTAAGGACGTTAATAATTACGTGTCGTTATGCGCTCATGTATTTACGCCTTGTTGTACCGATGAGGCCGTCCCGGCACTCATCAGTCACCCGGACAGAACGGAGAAGATAATGATTAAACTGAAAGATATAGAACAGGCTCTGCGTCCTCAGCCATCCTACAAAATGCTGATTAACGGCCAGTGGGTCGAAAGCAGTGATCACGCCAAAAGCCAGACATTTAACCCCGCAACCGGTGAATTACTGGCAGATTATCCGGCCGGTACCGCGCAGGATGTTAACACTGCGGTTGCTGCCGCCAAAAAGACCTTCGAAACCTGGCGCCATACCTCCCCTGCTGAGCGTCAGCAGCTGTTACTGAAAATTGCCGACCGCCTGGAAGCCGAAAAAGAGCGCTTCGCCACCCTGGAATCCCTCGATAACGGTAAGCCGTATAATGAGGCTATTTCCATCGATCTACCGGCCGCAATTGACCATTTCCGCTACTTTGCAGGGGCTATCCGTGCCCATTCCGACCAGGCCGATGTGCTGGATGAAAACACCCTGAGTCTGGTGATCCGCGAGCCGCTCGGCGTTGTCGGTCAGATTATCCCGTGGAACTTCCCGCTGCTGATGGCTGCCTGGAAACTGGCACCGGTCATTGCAGCCGGGGATACTGTGGTGATCAACCCGGCCAGCCTGACCCCGCTGACCCTGCTGGAACTGGGCCGTATTCTGAATGATGTGCTGCCTGCCGGGGTGATTAACATTGTCACCGGTCGCGGTTCGGTGGTCGGCCAGGCGATTCTTGACCATCCGGATGTGGATAAAGTGGCGTTCACCGGCTCCACCAGCGTGGGTTACACTGTTGCTGCTGCTGCCGCGAAAAAACTGATCCCGGCCACTCTGGAGCTGGGCGGTAAATCCGCCAATATCGTGTTCCCGGATGCCAATATGGAAAAAGCCGTCAAATATGCGGCTATCGCGATCCTGATGAACCAGGGTCAGGCCTGTGAATCCGGTTCACGCCTGTTCCTGCACAAAGATATTCACGATGAATTCCTGAAAAAACTGAAAGCCCGTTTTGAATCTGTCAACGTCGGAGATCCGATGGCGAAAGATACCCAGATGGGCAGCCAGGTCAGTCAGGGACAACTCGATACCATCCTCAGCTATGTGGAACTGGCGAAAAAAGAGGGTGCCACCATCCTGACCGGCGGTGAGCGTCTGACCAGTGACGGGCTGGATGCCGGATTCTTTATGAAGCCGACCATCATCACCAATGTCACCAACCAGATGCGGGTTGCCCGCGAAGAAATTTTCGGGCCGGTCCTGGTGGTGATCCCGTTCAGTGATGAGGATGAGGTTGTCGCGATGGCCAATGATTCCGAGTATGGGCTGGGTGGTGCGGTGTGGACTCAGGATATCAACCGCGCACTGCGTGTGGCGAAAGCGGTCAGAACCGGCCGTATGTGGGTGAATACCTACCATGAGCTGCCGGCTCATGCCCCGTTCGGGGGTTATAAAAACTCCGGGCTGGGACGGGAAACCCATAAAATGATGCTGGATGCCTATACGGAAGTGAAAAACATCTATATCAGCACCAAAGAGTCATAATTCATCATCATGCAAATGCCCGGCAACGCCGGGCATTTTTTTATTTATTGATTGCTTTTCGCTTCCGATGGTGGGTTTTTCCCGGCAGATCGCGCAATACTGTACATCCGCTGCATCATCATCTGATCCGCTGTTTCCGCCACAATAATCACATAGCGCCGCTCTTTCTGGTCATAACGGAAATAGGTACACTCCGGCTTGCCCCAGCGGTTGTAGTAAACCGCACCATTATCTTCCTGATAGACAATACCTTTTTGCTGATTCAGCCATTCATCAAAACGCCAGCGGTATTTCGGGACTTTAACCAGATGAATGATACCTTCCGCGTCACTGAGCGGATCACGGAAGCGGTAAATCTCCGTATTATCATCATCACTTTCAATATGAAGGCCGCCGATATCGCGGACATAATCGCCGTCCTCCTGCTTTTTCAGGCCGATGGCCATTGTTTCCGGCAGAGTGACGGAGATATTTTCTGTCATTCTGATGGTGTCACCGGGAACCGGCGGGAAGCCGTTTTCTTTATAAAACTGACGCTGCGTCTCCAGATACGCTTCATAGGAGGCGGCTCTGACATCGGACACGGCTTTCATGCCTGCCAGTTTTTCGGAGGTGTGATCGGCACGGGAAAGGGTCATTTTCAGAGTGCAGTTAAAAAAGCCGCACGCGCCCTCTTTTTCCGTGGTCAGATAGACGGTCTGCCCGCTGTCCGGTGATGTCCAGGTGGTCTGTATATTATTCAGATCAAACGTATCGCCATGAATATCACTGTCAAAACGGTTGCCGCTGTTATCCACCGTGACTCTGCCCGGCTCAAACCAGAAGAATGTGGTGTCTTTCAGGCTGACCATAGTGTCGCGGATAGCGGCTTTGACATTTTTTTCCGGGTCACTGTTCTCCGGCGCATTATCCGCCGGGTTATCATAGGTAACGGTAATATTATCAATCACGTAATATCCGTCCGGCGCAGGCGGCGGGGCTTCCTTACATCCGGCCAGCAATGCAATCACCACAGATAAAAAAATACCCCTTTTCATGACTCATCCTTTATTTAATCACCGGAAACCCGTCGTGATCATAGCGCAAAAAATGAGAAATCCTGACCGGAATTATCCTTAAGTGTATTTATCTGTCCGCCATGAGGTATGATAACTCCCCTGTTTGTTCCGGCCGGGGAAAGGACAATGGCCATTATCACAACACTGATCACCGGTGCCTTAACCGGGCTGATTATCAGCACCACCGGTGTCGGCGGCGGGGTGATAGTGCTGCCAATCCTGACGTATCTCTACGGCATGAATGCCCTGATGGCTGTCGCCACCGCCAATCTTCTCTCCATGCTGATGAAAGTCGCCTCTTCCTGGCTGCACTACAAGCTCGGTAATATTCCGCTGCGGCGCGCCATGATTGTGCTGGGCATTATGCTGCCCGCCACCTTCGGTGCCAGTCTGCTGGTGACATGGCTTGCCTCGGTACCGGCCTGGCAGGACATCACGGAAAAGGGTATTAATCTGCTGGTCGTGGCGGCGATCCTGTTTTCATTGTGGCTGTTTATTCAGCGGATGTTTTTCCCGCCGCCGTTACCGGCGGATACGGCTGAAACCACAATGTCAGTGCGGGAGTTACTGCTGCCGGGGATCACCGCCGGTGTGGTGCTGGGGGCAACGGGTGTCGGCGGCGGGATTGTGGTACTGCCGATGCTGCTGCGCTATGCGAAGATGGATATCCGTCAGGCGATCGGTACCTCTATTTTTGTTACCACCCTGCTTTCCGGCTCTTCCGCTATTGCCTATATGCAGGACGGGCACACCGATGTCCGTCTGGCGTTGTGGCTGTTTGCCGGTTCCCTGCTCAGTATGCCGCTGACCAAAATTCTGCTCACGCGGATGCCGGATCGTGCTTTTCAGTATGCCACGCTGATCCTTATCCTGTGCAGTGCCGTGATGATGACACTGAATCTGTTCTAAACCGTCACCACACCCTGCGCCTGTAACGCCTCAGCGAGGCGGCGGATGCCGTCAGTGAGTTTCTCTGCCGGATACGCGGCAAACCCGAACAATACCCCCTCCTGCGGTGCATCCGGGCGGCAGTAACGCGATAAGGGCTGCATGCCCATGCCGCACTGACGCCCGGCCTGAATCACCGTTTGTGCCGGGATACCGTTTTTCATCCGGCATAACAGGTGAATTCCCGAGTCACTCGGGACAATCGCCAGCAGCGCAGGAAGATACTGACTGATAGCATCCGTCACCGCCTGCCGCCGCTCATAACAGGCTTTGCGCACCCGGCGGACATGGCGCGCATAATGTCCTTCATTAATAAAGCGGGCCAGTGTGGCCTGTTCCAGATAACCGCAGCCGGTATCCGCATAGTATTTTGTTACCTCAAAGGCAGGAATAAGGGCTTTCGGCACGACGAGAAATCCCAGCCGGAAAGCGGGATAGAGCATTTTGGAAAACGTCCCCGCATAAATCACCCGCTGATGCCTGTCCAGCCCCTGCAATGCCTGAAGCGGGCGGTCGGCATAACGGAACTCACCGTTATAGTCATCCTCCAGGATCCAGACATGGTGCTTCGCCGCCCAGGAGAGCAGCGCCGATCGCCGGGCCAGGCTGAGTGTGCCGCCGCCGGGAAACTGATGTGACGGTGCGGTGAATACCAGTTTCGCGTCCGGCCAGCGGCGCAGGCCGTCATACACATCCATGCCCTCTTCATCCGCACGTACCGGACGCACTGTCAGCCGCTGTGATAAAAACGCCCCGCGCGCACCGTCATAACCCGGATCATCCAGCCAGACCTCATCCCCGGGCTGCAACAATGTCTGCACCGTCAGGTTAATCGCCTGCTGGGTGCCGTTGACAATCAGGATCTGATCCTCATCACACTGCAATCCGCGGGTGGCACGGACATAATGACAAATTGCCCGGCGCAGCGGCGGGTAGCCGTGCGGTTCACTGTGCGCATGCAGTGCGTAACGGGACTGACGCCAGACACGGCCGAGCAGCCGCCCCCAGACATCATGCGGAAACAGATCCACACATCCGGTACCGACCATAAACAATGCATCAGACGGCGCACCGGATGCAACGCGCTGCGACAGCAATGTTTCTGCCAGCAGGCTGATATTGGCGGTCACCAGCTCCCCGGCCTCATCCGCCGAGGATACTACCGGTCCGCTGATGGCGTGATCCGGCAGATTATCAGCCACAAAGGTCCCCGCGCCGCGCCGGGTGACAAGATAGCCCTCATCCTGCAGCCGCTCAAACCCGGCTATCACCGAGTTACGGGAAATACCCATCATTTCCGCCAGCGCCCGTCCGGATGGCACTTTACTGCCCGCATGCAGGCGACCGCTGAGGATCGCCTCACGCAGAGCGTGATACACCTGATCTTTGATGATCCCGTTACCTGTCAGTAATTCGGGAAACGCTGCCGCACCGGATTTTCGCATAGTGACCTTCCGGAAAAGTGGATCTGTTAAAAATACAAAAAGTGTATCTTATAAAGAACCAAAATAACACGTACTCTTCACATCACGGAAAACGCGCGTTTTCTTCACAACAGCAGAATAATGAGGGAAACACCATGAATAATACAATGACATCATCCGCTTTGGATCTGGTGACAGTGGCGCCTGCCACACAGAATGATTATGCAGGCTGGCTGCCGCACTGGCTGGCCTATCAGGAATTTTATAACGTCAGTTTTCCGGAAGCGGTCACGCTGACCAGCTGGTCACGTTTCTTTGATGAAAAAGAACCCGTGTTCTGCGCCGTGGCGCGGATGAACGGCAACGTCATCGGGTTTGTGCATTATCTCTATCACCGCTCCACCTGGGCGGAAAAAGAGTTTTGTTACCTGGAAGATCTGTATGTGGATCCGTCTGTACGCGGTCAGCATATCGGTAAGCAGCTGATTGAGTTTGTACAGCAGCAGGCACTGGCACGCCCGTGCGGCCGCCTCTACTGGCACACCCATAAAGACAATACCCGTGGTCAGCGTCTGTATGACTGGGTGGCAAATAAATCCGGTGCTATCGAATATATTATGCCGCTGAAATAGCAGCCGTAATATCCGGTGAAAAAGACCCGCAAAGGGTCTTTTTTAGTTTTCTTTATCTTCGGTCCGGCTGCCCGATGCTTTTCCGCTGATGTCCGTGACCGCTCTGATATTAATAACAAACGGTTTAAACGCGAATTTTTTATAACGCTGCAATACATACCAGATGCGGAAAAAACGGGAATCACTGTACCGTTTCATATCTGCGGTACTCAGCCCGAAATGTCCCTGAAGCTGATAACTCAGTTGTGCGGTGAAGTGGTTATTTTTGATGTGAAGAGAATCCAGGGTGATTTCTGTTGCCCAGGTATCATTGAGCATCACCGGCGTTCCCTTTTTCAGATCCTGCCAGCGGTTACAGGCCGGAAACAGGGTTTTATTCAGCCCTTCCCGGAGCAGGTGCCGTAAATCAGCCCCGTCGCGGATCTTCACGCCCTGCCAGTCAATCTGTGCACCAATGATTTTCTTCACTGCCGCCTGCATCGGATTCAGTGCATCCTGATCCAGAATCGTGTCGCGGAAAGCATAATCCAGTGCACGATCACGATACGGCCTGCCATTGGCATTCTGCATATGGGTGATCAGTTTTTTCAGCACCCCCGGATAACCGCCGGACCAGGTGAATTGTGAGGATAACTGCCGCATCTCATCAAACAGTATCCGGCTGGTCGCTTTCGCGCCGAGATTAAAAACCTGCGGCGTGTAGTCTCGTCCCATCAGCAGCGGATGACTGCCTGCTTCCGGTTTCCGCATGGTCCAGGGATCCACCTGCGCGGAGACATCATGCAGCCGCAACAGGTCACGTAGCTGAAGTAAGTCAAAATCACCGCTGCGCATATCGTCCGGACGGTAATCATCCCGGCGGCGCGGCGACTGACAGATTAATAACGGAAATGATAGTGTTGTCATTCTTTCCCTGAATAATCGCTGCATTTTATTTATGCTGTGATTATTTTATCATCAGACGCCGGAAAGATCCCTGCCGTCAGTCTGAAAGCGGAAAAGATAAAAAAAGGCCCGTTTCCGGGCCTTCAGGGGGATGATCAGTTCTTAAAGGAACTGATAAACGAGAGGTACTCTTCTTTACTCATCAGCGGCTTATATTCCGCCATCAGGGCTTCCGCACCGGCGGCATCATCAAACAGCAAATCAATAATTGTCATTGCCATCATCTGAGCCGGACGGATATAGGCCATATCGTCATCAAAAACGACATAATCTTTGCCGTGCAGCCCGCCGCGCACTGAACCAATCCACGGATGACTGACCGGCATGATGTGGGACAGATCCCCGGTGTCAGTACTGCCGGTCATATGCTCGGCAACCCAGACGTTTTCATCACCAATCAGACCTTCCGCATTCTGCTGTAACAGATCATTCAGTACGGCGTTGTTATACAGCGGCAGATAACCCGGTAAATCTTTCACTTCCACTTCCGCCCCGACAGACATGGCACCCGCCACCAGCGCACGGGTAATGCGCTCATTGGCATCGATCATCGCCGGTACGTTTGAGGCACGGACATAACTTTCCATGCGCACATCGCTCGGGGTCACGTTGACCAGATCCCCGCCCTGGGTGATGATCGGATGGAAACGGATATAATCTTTCTCCTGAAAGGTTTCACGGATAGCATTCACACCCATGATACCCATCATTGCCGCATTCAGGGCGTTAATCCCCATATGCGGTGCCGCCGCCGCATGTGCCGGTTTGCCTTTATAATTAATCAGCTTACCGATAAAGCCGTTGGTGGTGGTGGAGATTTCAATAAATCCGTTGTCACGCTCAGGTTTGACGCTGGTCAGGTGGATCTGCATTGCCATATCCACATCATCAAACTCACCGAGGGAAATCAGCTCCGGCTTACCGCCGATATAACTGATTTTGCCTTGTTCGATCAGCTTGTTGCGGTAAGCAAGCTCGACATATTCCTCGGCCGGAACGGCAAAGGGCACCACGTCCCCCGCCAGATAGTCCATTGCCCCGGAATCCACCAGCCCCATGGTGACCGCCATCATATTGGCAATCTGCGCATTGTGACCGCAGCAGTGTGCCGCGCCGGTCTGGTCGTCCGCATCAGGGTGTTCAGCACAGATAATGGCATCCAGCTCACCGATCACCGCGACACTGCGTTTACTGCCTTTTCCGCCTTTCAGACGGGCCTTGACCCCGGTGAGCGCCAGCTGATTACGGTAGCTGACACCCAGAGAATCAAATGCTGCTTCGACTTTTTTCGCTGTGCGGGTCTCTTTATAACCCAGCTCAGGCTCTGCCCAGATATTCTCTGCCAGTTTTTTAATGTCACCCTTGCGGGCGGCAATCGCTTCGCAGACTTTGGCTTTCAGTTGTTCTTTGGTCATTGTCATGCTGAATATTTCCCTCTGATCAGATAACGCCACTCCAGGAGAGCGTCAGTTGGCCGATAAGTGCGGCAAATAAGAATGTCCCGGAGAATACCGCCAGTGATACCGGGATAATGCGCCATGAAATCGCTTTGAATTTATCGATATCTTTACCCAGTGAAAGACCCGCAAAGGCCAGTACGGTGGTACTGATAACCGCGATAGAGACTTTACCGGTCATGGCAATCATTTCTTTGTCATACGGGAACAGCGGTGAACACAGACCGGCGGCAATCAGGGAAACCCAGAAGATCACCGGCAGTTTGCCTAACGGCGGGATCATCGCAATCAGGTATGCCGCAAAGGACATACCGCCCAGCAGTGTCATTGCCAGCAATGTATCGCTGAACACCTGTCCGAACTCGCCGCGGCCGTACATTGACCCGCCGACAGCATCACCAAGTGCGGTAAAGAACACCACCAGAACCAGGATTATGGCTATTTCTGTCATCTTTTTCATGATTAGTTATCCTTATTCAGTATCCGCAGACGCCGTTGCACGTTTTCTTTTCAGCTTGTTGTACAGATAAGACGCAAACGGTAAGGAGAAGAAAATATAGATGTACAGACCTAACACAGAAGACATCAGGTTCGCGGAAGACGAGAACGCCTGAATATCCGCAGCCTGGTCAGGATAAAGTTCCAGCAGAGGCGCTACCGCTGCCGCCAGCATGGATCCGCTGCCGACACCCGCCCCCATCGCCAGAGCGAGCGGACTGAGAATATCCAGACCGGCGATCACACTGGCGAGGATCCCCATCCAGACAGCACCGTACAGCGTACCGCAGATGTACATTGCCATGACACCGCGGCCTTCCGGTGAACTTAAGCCGTATTTGGCTTCGATGATAGCAATGTTCGGCTCACGCCCGACAGAATAGGTGGCACCGACCGCTTCACGACCCATGCCTAACATAATCGCCAGCGGCAGACCCAGCATGATGGTACCGATAAAGTGGCCCACTTCCTGCAGAACCAGCGCACCACCAGCCTGAATGATTTTTTCCCAGGAGGCCCCGACGGAAGTACTCAGCTTGGCGATCAGGATCACCAGTGCCACACTCATGATAGAGGTCGCATGCGCCATGTTCTTTTCGTTGAGGATTTTAAATTTCGGAAAACTGACAATACCACCCATCAGCATGGAGTAGAGCATCGGAAAAACCATCACCAGACTGATTTTAATTTGCCCTATCGCTTCCGCAAGAAGAATGATAAATAAGCTGACCAAAAGCAACTTACTATCTTTTAATATATCCATAGTGTTACCTTTATAGGAATTGTTATTGAGAATTACTCATGTTTATTTATATAAAAACGTACCATTTCCATATTCATACTACCTGCGGGACTCTTTTCCTGACAATATTCCGAAAATTCCTTAGCCATGCCTTTTAGGCATGCCATAGATTAATAAATTAATATTTATTGATTAACCTTGTCACAACTACTTATTTCGGGTTACTAATTAATAGATAAGTATATAAATTTCAATGTGATACAAAATGCTATAATTTTGTGAAAAACATTATTTGATAAGTGGCATTGGTTTTAATTAAAATAAAAAGAGTAATATTCAAATAAGCCAATAATGTGAAGCGGCTCCTGTTTTTTTAATTTTCGGATATGATTATTTTAATGAGAATGATTTTATATAATGATGAAAACCCCGTTTTAATACTGAATTTATTCAATCATCACCGAGATGAACACCTTATTACACCTTCTTATCACTGTTATGGCAAAATATTTGACTGGCAGTAAAAAATCATCATTGTAACGGATAACATGAATAAATCAGATATAGATCACATTATTTCATCAATATAGAGACAGGTCACAATATTGACTATTCACCCGCTCCCCAGTACAGAAATCCGGAAAACGGCGTTGTACTAAACGGGTTTCATCCGCAGAGGTATCTCCGGCAGGCTGTTTTTCAGACAAATGCAGAGAACGCAGATAAAAGCAGTAAAACTGACCGGTAAACATCTCATCATGTTGCGTAATTGTTTCTTTTTTGTGAGTGACTTATCCGGCAGGAAACCTGTTTCATCGTGTCTCAAAAATATTTTGCACCTGCTCACACATAATTACTTAAAAAACACATCGGTATCAGAGTATATCCGTATATAAGCATAGCGGATAATAAATAAAATTTACTTAATTGTGACGTAGGTTACAGTCTTGTCCGGGATAGCGTAACTCTCTTTTTCAGGGTGAATATGGAGTATGACAAGCATCACAAAACCCGTGAATGACAAATAAAACTGTAGAATCTATTTTTAATAACAATCAATAACGCTCCATAATTAATTATTAATATAGAACTAACCGCTAAAACTAATCACTTTTGTATTTGATTAAAATCAAACAGGTTTTGTAAATAGTGATTATCTCCGGATATGAACATAATAAGATTGATATTCGTAGTTAAACGTAGAACATCATGATAACTAAATGTACTTTATCGCTATAAATAGCGATTAATGAAGCATACTAAAAAGGCACTCAGTTTTTGATACCAGGCAATTCACTGTTTTTTAGTCGAATCCATGAAAGGATTTTGTTCATCTTCAATATATAATCTCACTTCCTTTCTGTGCAATGATATTTAAATTTAAATGTTATCGTAATATAAAAAACAGCAGCTAACTCCGTATAATTGACACTCTAATAAACAATTATGATAATACTGCGGTATCTAAAAAATATTGTTCATAATTATTATTAAATAATTTCGAATTATAAATAACGGAATTATTTATTTAATTATAGAAATAAAACAGATTATTCTTAAATATTGACGAATACCCCTGATAAAGGAAATAACATGAAACTTCAGAAAGTATTACTCTCAGTTGTACTGGGATCTTTATTTGTTGCAGGTACGGCTATGGCAGAAGATCCGGTACAGCCGCCGGAAGTAAAAAGCGGTCTCGGAACTGTACATTTCAAAGGCTTTATTAATAACGTGCCTTGCTCTATCGACAGTAAATTCCTGGATCAGACTGTTGATTTCGGTGAAATCAGCCGTAACGAACTGACCACCGGTACTTACCGTACAGATAGCAAAACATTTAATATCGAACTGAAAAACTGTGATACCAGCACGTATAAAACAGCGCAGATTCAATTCACTGCACCCACCGTTGAACTGAAAGACGGCACGGCAACATCCAAATATGTTGGTCTGGGTTCAATCCAGAATGCCGGTATCGCACTGACAGACAGCGCCGGTAAAGCTATTGAGCTGGGCTCACGTTTCCCTGCTGAAAAATACACCCTGAACGGAGGCCGTGATCAAATCACTCCGCTGAACTTTGCTGCGTATGTGAAAGGTAACCAGTCTACCGTTGCCGGTGAACAGGCAACTACCGGTCACTTCGATACCCCGGTTAACTTCCAGATTTTCTATCAATAACAGAATAGTGACTGAATAGTTTTTGTTTAATATATGCAGTGGTCTGCAAGGACAGCTCCCGCCACTGCATAATAGATTAGCGGCGGCTGGCATATCTCATGAAGCTCAGAACAACAATTAAAATAATAACAGCTTCTGTGGTTGCAGCGATTCAGATAAATACCGCATTTGCGGAAGAAGCCGTTAACTTTAATACATCCTTTTTAGATGCAGACAGTCAGGAAATTGATTTCTCCAAATTCAGCCGGGCTAATTATGTTATGCCGGGTACGTATCTTCTGGCTACAAAACTGAATAATAATGTTATTACCAGTGATGAAAATATTCTTTTTTACGTTCCGGATTATGATCCGGAAATAACTGTTCCCTGTATTACCCCTGAATTATTTTCACAGCTTGCCATGAAAGAAGAGTGGCAGAATAAAGCCGGCTGGACAGAGCAGGATAAATTACAGTGTCTTGATATCCGCACCATTCCTGATATGCAGGCAACGGGTGATATCGCAGGTAATAAACTCAATATCCTGATCCCTCAGGCCTATATGGCTTACAGCGATCCGTCATGGGATCCGCCGGAGCGCTGGGATGACGGTATCGCCGGATTTTTATTCGACTATAACGCCACCGCCACGTACAGCAAATACCAGCCCGGCAGTGATAACGATAAAAGCAGCAAAACGGATGTTGTCAGCTACGGTGATACCGGCGTCAATCTCGGTGCATGGCGTGTGCGTGCAGAATGGCAGGCAACCGGCGGCGACAGTGCGGAACACTCAAAACGCTGGCGCTGGAACCAGATCTACGCTTACCGTGCCATCCGCGATCTCAGTGCCCGTCTGATGTTCGGTGAACAGTATCTGACCTCCGAACTGTTTGAAAGCTTCCGCTACATCGGCCTGAGCATGGAAACCGATGAAAATATGTTTCCGCCGCTGCTGCGCGGTTATGCGCCGGAAGTTGCCGGGGTTGCCCGCACCAACGCCACGGTAATTATCCGCCAGGGCGAACGTATCATTTATCAGGAGCAGGTCAGTAAAGGCCCGTTCCGTATCCGTGACATGAACTACATCGGTGACGGCACACTGAATGTCACCATTAAAGAACAGGATGGCAGCGAACAACATTTCACTATCGAAACATCCCGCCTGTCGATGCTGACCCGCCCCGGCCAGTTCCTGTTTAAACTGGCAGCGGGTAAACCGCTGTCAGACGATCACAAAACCGAAGGCCCGGATTTCGGAACAGGGAGTTTTTCCTGGGGGATGAACAACAACACCACACTGTTCGGCGGCGTGCTGGCGGCAACGGATTACCAGAACGTATCATTCGGCATAGGCCGGGATATTGCACCGTTCGGGGTATTTTCCGCGAAAGTCTCCTATTCCCGCGCGGATATGGGGAATGTTGCCGGCAAACAAAATAAAACAGGCGGTTCTTACAGTATCACCTATTCCAAAGAATTCGATGCCATTAACAGTCAGCTGACCTTCGCCGGTTACCGCTTCTCGGAGCGGGATTACATGACCATGAACCAGTTTGTCGATCTGCGCTACCGCGGCGGTAATACCGACAGCAGTAAAGAGATGTATAACATCATCTTTAATAAAGTGTTCCCGTCTCTGCGCATGAACGTTTATCTGAACTACAGCCATCAGACATTCTGGAACAAACCAAGCATCAACAACTACAGTATGACCCTCTCCCGCAACTTTGACTGGGGAGAGAAAAAGAACCTCAGTATGAGTATGTCAGCCTACCGGACAGAATCGGATTCGACAAAAGATAACGGCATCTACGCCAGTCTCTCTGTTCCGCTCGACGACAACAAAGGCATGTTCAGCTACAGCGGCAGTTACAATAAGAACTCTCACAGTAATAACGTTAACTATTACACTGATATTGATAATTCAAGTAACTATTCACTGTCTGCCGGTGAAGGCGACGGTAAAGTCAATCTGGCCGGTTTCTATACCAATGAAGGAGGGAATAACTACCTTTCACTGAGCGGAACCTATATTCAGGATAATGTGATGACAGTATCCGGTCAGTCACGCGGCGGCTTTACCCTGACCCGTGAAGGCGCGGCATTCCACCGCAGCGGCAACAGTATGGCTCCGCGCATTCTGGTGGATACCAGCGGCACACCGGATATTGATGTGCGCGGTACCGGCAAAGCGGTACGGACCAATACCTTCGGCAAAGCGATTATCCCGACCGCGACAGCCTACTCGCGCGGTCAGCTGTCTCTTGATCTCGATGCCATGCCGGATAATGCCGAAGCGCTGACATCCGTACAGCAGGCAACATTAACCTCCGGAGCGATCGGTTACCGGAAATTTAATGTTGTCGAAGGCTATAAAATCATGGGTATTATTGCTATGAATGATAATACTTATCCGCCATTCGGCGCCTCTGTCATGAATGACAAAAATGCGGAGATCGGCATTGTTGCTGATAACGGTTCAGCTTACCTGACCGGGATACAATCGGGCCAGACGCTGACGGTGGCCTGGAACGGGCAGACACAATGTACTGTCCGGATCCCGGAAATAAAGGATGATAACGTTCAGTTTACTATGCTGCTGCCATGCCAGTAAATCCGGCAGCACCGGTTTGTATTTGACAGAATTAACAGATAAATCCGTAAGGAACCCTGACATGAGAAAAGTGACCACCTTATTCTGCGCTGCACTGACCACCCTGGCTGCCATTCCGGTAACCGCAGGAGCCGCCATCGCACTCGACAGAACCCGTGTTATTTATAACGAAGGTGATAAAGCCGTACCGCTGACGGTCACCAATGAGCACCTCAGCAAACCGTATCTGGCGCAGTCCTGGATTGAGAACAGCACCGGACAGAAAATCACATCGCCGGTATTTGTTACTCCGCCGGTGCAGCGGATTGAGCCTAACAGCAAAAGCCAGATTAAAGTGCAGCTCTCTCCGGAAGCCGCCTCACTACCGGCTGACCGTGAATCGGTCTTTTATCTGAACGTCCGCGAGATTCCGCCGGCCGTTGAGAAAAGTAACGTGCTGCAAATCGCCCTGCAAACCAAGATCAAGCTGTTCTACCGTCCGAAAGCGATTCAGGTTCAGGAGCGGATGGAAAAAATAGCCGGTGCGGACGGCATCCGTCTGTCACAGAACGGCGGGCAGTACACCATTGAAAACACCACGCCATACCATCTGTCGGTCACCCGTCTGGATGCCACCGGCGGAAAAGAAGTGAAATTTGAGCCGCTGATGGTATCACCGAAAGCCTCCGCATCCTTCAGTGCTCCGGCGCTGGGTAATGCGCCGGTTGTTTATTATGTCAATGACTACGGTGATACCAAACCCCTGAAATTCAGCTGTGCCGGAAGCAGCTGTACCGTGCAGTCAGACAGCAAATAATGAACAGGAGGAACCGCTGATGACACTGACCATGCTTTTCCGTACCGGCTGCGCGGCACTGTTGTGCCTGCCGCTGATGGTCTCCGGCGGTTCTTATACTTATATCGATGTGTATGTCCGGGGGGAGATATTTATCGCGCCCTGCAAAATTAATCAGGGCGATAATATCCTGATTGATTTTAAGGATGTCTCCACCACCCGGATAGACAACGACAATTACCGCGAAAAACTGGATTACCGGATAGCGTGTCAGGATAACCGTGCCCGCGCCATGAAGCTGTATATCACCGGCACCTCATCCTCCGTCGATTCCCGCTATCTTTCCACCAGCGTCAGTGATCTGGCGGTGAAATTTCTGGCAGATGACAAGCTGATGCCGCTGAATGAAAAAATAACCATTCAGTATCCGGTACAACCCGACATTATGGTTGTCCTGGCAAAGAAACCGGCAGTAAAACTGCCCGCCGGTGAATTTAATGCCACGGCCACTATCCATATCGATTATGAATAAGGAATTGTGATGCGACATTTAATCGCACCCCTGATGCTGTCCTGCCTTGCTCTGCCGGTGTATGCCGCTACAGGGGTAGCACACAGTTCTGCTGAAATCCGGATCACCGGAAGGCTTCAGCCGCCGCCGCCCTGTAAAGTGAATAATAACGAAGAAATCCTGGTTGATTTTCAGCGTATCCAGATAAAAACGCTGGAAAAGTCAGATATCCGCAAAGATGTGGATATCCCCTTTGTCTGTGAGCAGGACTCAGAGAATTTCAAATATTTCCTCACCGTTGACGGGCCGCGGGCACAGTTCAATAACAAACTGGTGAAAACCAATCAGAACAATCTGGGCTTTACCGCTGAACTTGCCGGGGTAAAACTGGATTTAGGCAAAGCACATCCGGTAAACAGCCGCAATCTGACATTAACCATTGTGCTGACCAAAAACCCGGACGGGGACGTCACGCCCGGCGCTTTCAGCGGCACCGGCACTGTGACAATGGAGTATTTCTGATGAACCGCCCTGCTGCTTTCAGTCTGTTATTCAGCGGCGCGCTGGCATTCTCCGCCGCCTTTATCCCAGCAAGCCATGCTGCCGATAATCTGCGGGTGACAGGGGAACTGTTTAACGACCCCTGTACGCTGCTGCCGGAAAATAAAGATATGCTGGTGGATTTCAGTGATGTCTCCCTGCCGGATCTGTATGAGGGGGTTGAGGTGCACAAATCCTTTTCTCTGATCCTGTCTGATTGCGATACCACAGATATGAACCGCTTTAAGGTTAAATTCACCGGAACCGGCACCCCGGATATGCCGTCCTATCTCGCACTGGATCCGTCCAGTGACGCAGGCGGGTTTTCTATCGGCGTGCGGACAGATAATATTCCGCTGATCCCGCTGAATCAGTTTTCCAACGCCATGACCATTGCCGGCAACGGCGAAAACAACATCCGTTTTACCGCGTTTCTGCAGGTTGATCCGAAAGCAAAAGCCGATAAAACCATTAAGTACGGCGCGTTTAATTCCACCGCGTTTCTGACTATCGATTATTTCTGAGGCCGGTATGACCAGGATCTTCCGTTATATCAGTGTGCTGATCACACTCTTTTTATTTACACTGCCCGCGCAGGCAACGCTGTACAGCTACATTCTCCGGTCGGAAGGCAAGCCGAAGGATATCGATTATTACTACCGGATTACCGCCTGGACGCCGCCGCCGGCAGGCAGTGTGCATCCTTGTGTGAAAGTAGGTCTGACAAAAAAATGTTACGCCAATATTAATCACCGCCACACAAACGCAGACCGGGGCGGTATATCCTCCCGTAATAACAGCGAATTTCAGGGGCGCTGCCGGAATATGAACCTGATGACACTGCCGGATGCTAACGCCGTTTATAACTATATATATAATACCTGTTTCGGCGGACTGCCGTTTGACGGTGAAACCAATCACAAAGGTGATGTTATCCGTAACGAATGCGTAACCCTCTTTTTAACCAGCAGCCCGACCGCCGGTAACGGTTATATGTATCCGGATTCTGTCTGCGGCGTGGCACCACCACCGGGCGGTATTTGCAGTTTTACTGCTGACTATCCGAGCGCCATTCTCGATCACGGCCGGATTCCGGATAATGAAATTAACGGTGACCAGGCCAGCCAGTACCTGAGAATGAAATGCAGCAAAGATGCCACCGTCCGGATTTACTCGGTGAGTGATACAGAATCCCGCCTGAAGCTGAAAAATAACCTCTACAGCAAACTGACACTGAACGGCTATCCGCTGAACGCGTCCGGTGGTGGTGTGCCTGTTTTTGTGCGCGGGGATTATGAAGCAAACGCACTGCTGAAAAGCACACTGGAAACCACCGGGCCGGTGGAAGCAGGGCCTTTTATCGGTAATATATCCATTATTATGACCATTGACTGATCGTCTTTACGCGCCGGTATGCCAGTACCGGCGCTTTTCCTCCCGCCGCCCTTTTCGTGTAGAATAGCCGTACTTTTCACCACCACCGCAGGGCTTCCATGAAGAATGTCGATTATAAATCACTGAGATTGCTGGATCTGATTATCAAAGAGCAGGGATTCGAGAAAGCCTCAGCGAAACTCTTTATCACGCAGTCTGCGGTGTCCCAGCGGGTAAAACAGCTGGAAAATCAGGTCGGTTCCCTGCTGCTGACACGCACCGTGCCGCCGAAACCGACCGAACTCGGGCAAAAGCTGCTGGGTCTGCTGTACCACGTTGATTTAATTGAACATGACGCTTTTGATAATGAAAGCGGCAACCACGTGGTCACTATTCCGATCTCCATTAACGCCGACTCCCTCGCGACCTGGTTTTTATCCGCTATCAAGCCGATCCTGGATGATCGCGCCATTCGTCTGGATATTAAGGTGGATGATGAGAGCCGCACACTCGACTATCTGCTCAAAGGGGAGGCGGTCGGCGCGATCAGTATGCAGCCGCTGCCGGCTGTCGGCGGTACCTGTGATTATCTGGGGGCGATGGATTATATTTTTGTCTCGAGCCCGGCCTTTGCGGAAAAATATTTCAGCAAAGGGGTAACCAAAGAGACTCTGCTGCGGGCACCGGTGGTGTCATTTAACCATTCGTCAGATATGCACCATATCTTTTTGCAGGAGTATTTCCGTTTAACGCCGGGAAGCCTGAACAGCCATATTGTGCCGTCATCAGAGGCCTATATCCAGCTGGTACTGCAAAATTCCGCCTGCTGTATGATTGCGGAACATCAGATTAAACATGAGCTTGAATCCGGACGGATGATTAATCTGGTGCCGGAACTGGTGCAGCAAAAACAGCTTTACTGGCACCGTTACCAGCCGGAATCCGGCACATTACAGCGGATTTCACAGGCCATCATTACTAACGCCAAAGATTATCTGACCCAATCCCCGGTGACCGCCTGAACGGCGGCCACCGCAGGATCTGACGGAATTACAGAGATTGCCCGGCAGAGCCGAACAGACGCATCCGCTCTTCCACCCGCTCCGCGACCGGCTGTAATCCCTTCATAATCACTTTGCGCGGGTCGTTGATATCATGCGCACCCTGCTGTTCAAACTGCTCTTTCACGGACAGGCACCACGCGTACATATTTTCCGTATTAACGTTGATTTTCGCCGTACCGAGTGAAATCGCTTTCTTCATATCTTCATCAGAAATACCGGTTCCGCCGTGCAGTACCAGCGGCACTTTCACCAGTTGCGCGATATGCTGCATTTCCGCAAAGCCAAGCTTCGCTTTGCCTTTATACAGCCCGTGTGTCGAGCCGAGCGCCGCTGCCAGGCAATCCACCCCGGTTTCTTCCACCAGTTTCTGACACTCTGCCGGGTCCGCATAAATCACGTGAGAATTCACAATGCCGTCCTCACTGCCCGCGATAGTGCCCAGCTCTGCTTCCACTGACACACCACGGCGGTGCGCGTAAGTCACCAGACGTTTGGTTATTGCCAGGTTTTCGGCAAACGGCATATGTGAACCGTCGAACATCACGGAGCTGAAACCGGCTTTAATGGCCGCTTCGCAGGCTTCATAAGACTGACCGTGATCCAGATGCAGTGCCACCGGCACATCTATTTCCAGAAACTCCATCGCATTCACCACAATATCGTGAATACATTTCAGCCCGAGCATATGTTTTATGGTCCCGCCGGAGACACCTAAAATAACCGGGGAACGCAGTTGCTGTGCAACTTTTAATACTGTTCCTGTCCACTCCAGGTTATTAATATTAAACTGACCGACGGCGTACTGGCGTGCAAAAGCACGATTGAGCATATTCTCCATCGAAACTAACATCGGATTTCCCCTTGTTGGCGTATAACCGGAATTGAATTAAAAATCAGAATTTAATCAAAACCAGAATTAATCAAAATAATGTTTCAGATTTCTTTCGTATTTATTCACCGCATTATGGACATCCGCCAAATCCGGCATTGATTCGCGCACCCCTTTTTTCTCAATTGAGATGGCTGCTGACAGGCTGGCAAATAAAATAATATTCTCAATATGCCA
The DNA here is from genome assembly GCF_029835375.1 of Morganella sp. GD04133. NCBI lineage: Bacteria > Pseudomonadati > Pseudomonadota > Gammaproteobacteria > Enterobacterales > Morganellaceae > Morganella > Morganella sp. GD04133. Next base: position 37,470 of record NZ_JAODZS010000017.1, read on the forward strand.
GTTATAATGAACCCCGTACGTAAATGCGCCATGGAATATATCACCGGCACCGGTGGTATCAATCGCATTACAAATAAATGCCGGTGATATTGTCAGCATTCCGTTTTGCAGATACGCACAGCCTTTTTCACCCAGCGTAATAAATGCCTCACCCCGGGCCAGTTTATTCAGTTCCGTTAATGCCGTTTTTAACTGAATATCGGTGGTGAATTTATCAATCTCAATCAGATCACGGGCAAAGTTTTCACTGGCGACCAGATAATCGGTATATTTTGCCAGATTTAAATTGCTTTCCCGCAGTGACCCCGCGTCCATCACGACGCGGGCATCAGGCAGACGGGTCAGAATATATTCACTCAGCTCCGGTTCATGACCATCAATTAATACCGTGATGACTTCCCCTTTATCCTCCTGTGTCAGGCGGGTAATCAGCTCATCAATTTTCAGTTTCTCTTCAAATGTCATACGCGGCGGAGAGACCAGTTTGCGCGTAATAATTGTCCGGGAACCATTTAACTGATTCACTAATACAGATGCCAGCGGTGTGATCATTTCATCGTTAAAAATAACGTAATCGGTATTCACACCCACATCATGAAACTCATCAATAATTTTCTGACCATAGATATCGTGGTTAAGGTGTCCGGTAAAATAAATATCCTCTCCCCACAATCCCAGTAACCATGCCGCATTGGCACAGGGTCCGCCGCCGCTTTCAATAAAATCGCCGGAGAAATTTTTGGTGTTCTCCTCCGGCCAGCGGTTAAGGAAGAAGAACTGGTCGAAGCAGGATAAACCGACAGAAATTACTGCCATAACAACTCCTTAAATCCTTTCGTCAGTATCATGTTTACTTATGTGCGCGGTCTTTTTCCATTAATTCGTCATAGCTCAGGGTATCACCCACCACTTTGACGGATTTAAAGGCAAACGGCGCCAGTAATGCCAGAACCAGAACAAAACAAATCAGGTAAATCGCAATCTGACCGAAGTGAGTAAAGGCTTCACCGATAACAATGCCCCACACCGCGAAGTCAAAATCTGCAAAGGTACTGTTTTCGAAGCCCAGGTTACCCAGTGCCGGTAACAGCATGGCCGGTAAGAAGGCGAGGAAAATACCGCCGATAAAGGACGCGATAATACAGCCTTTTTTGCCGCCCAGTTTGTCTGCGAATACACCGGATGTACCGCCGCAGAAGAAGTGCGGCACCATGCCCGGGATAATCAGCGCCATACCCAGCCCACCGAGCATCAGCATGCCGACAAGACCGCCGATAAAGGAGCTGATAAAGCCGATCACCACCGCTGTCGGGCTGAAGGTAAAGAAGACCGCACAGTCAACAGCCGGAATTGAATTCGGGATCAGTTTCTGGCTGATACCCTGAAACGCAGGCACGAGGTCACCCAGGATTAAGCGCACACCGCTGTAAACAATCGCCACACCCACCGCGAACTGCAGACCGGTCAGGATGGAGAAGATCACCATATTCTGCTCAGTGATAGTGCTGATATAAGCGGAACCGGCAACGATGCTGCACACCAGATAAATCACGACCATCACAATACCGGTCGTTACGGTGGTATCGCGCAGGAAGCCCCATTTTTCAGAGATTTCAGTATCCGCAAATGAGTTTTCCGCTTTACCGACTTTCGCCGCAATCCAGGCAGACAGGTAATAACCGAGGGAACCAAAGTGCCCCATGGCAATACCGCCGTCTTCCGTTACGCGTTTGGTGTAACGCTGTCCGATCGCCGGTGAAATAGCAGACCAGGCACCCAGCAGGAAACCGCCGATAATCACCATTTCCCAGCCTTTGAAATGCGCGGCCTGTAATACCGCCGAGAATAAGCAGGCTAAAAAGAAAGAGTGGTGACCGGTTAAAAAGATATATTTATATTTGGTAAAACGGGCAATCGCCAGGTTGAAAATAAAGCCGAGTAATAAAATACTCATGGTTTCCACACCCAGTAATTTCTGGGCAACAGACACAATCGCTTCGTTATTCGGAATAACGCCCCGGATATTAAAACCGGCTTCAATAATACCGCCGAGCGGATTCAGGTTTGCCACAATAACGCCGGCACCTGCACTCAGCATTAAATAACCGAGGATCGGTTTTAATGTCCCGGTTAATAATTTATTGACCGGTGACCGTAATGCCAGTAACCCCACCAGGGAGATAATCCCCATAAGAAAGGCAGGCTGACTGAATATCTCAGTCAGGAATGAGAGAATATAAGCCATAATTTAATTCCTGTAACAAGAATGAACTATCAGGACTGACTCAGTTTCAGTAAAGCGTCTTTAATATCTTCCGCAATTTTAGCTTTATGCACATAACTGCGGATCACGGCAACTTCACACTGCGGCGGAAATTGTGATGCCAGCTCTTTAATCGTGACATACAGATCCGCTTTCTCACCCACGGCATTGGCAAAATCCACTGAAGCCACATCGGCTTTTATGCCCATCTCCTCACAAATTTTTTTCACGTTATTGGCGGCCATTAATGAGCTGCCGATACCATTGCCGCACACTGTTCTTATTTTAATCATGCTGTCCTCTCTATCGACGTCCGGATAAACTGTAAAATCTGTTCTTTGTTATTCTCTTTTACAAACTCAGTAATATTATTTTCAATCAGATCAGCCACGGTCTGAATCAGATGAATATGGGTATCTGAATCTGTCGCGCTGATAGCAATAATGACATTGACCGGATCAAACTCCTCATGATGAAACACCAGTGGTGTACCGGTCACCACCACGGAGAACGCAGTTTTTAATGCCCCTTTTTCCGGTCTCGCATGCGGCATCGCCACCCCGGTATCCAGCACAATCACCGGCCCGAACTCATGATATACGCGGATCATTTCCTCAATATAATCAGGGGTACAGGCACCTGATTTTTGCAGTAACTCACCAGCATAGCGGATGCCTTCTTCCGGAGAGGCAAAATTCTGATTCAGGGATAACAGCCCGCTCTCAAAATGAATATCCAAAACCGAACTCCTGATGTGATTTTTTCTTATTTTAAAGATGGCTTATTTGCGCCTAAATAAATAGCGACGAAGATCACATTCCGGTTTTAAGAATGTGAGGATGATCTCGTTTGCCTGAAATAGCGCTTTATCGTGTAAAGCAAAAAATATTTCTTTTAATTCAATTAATTACTTTTTACAGAAAATTTCGCTGTTTTTATTTTCCGGGCTGAATATGTGGCCTGAGTCATATTTTCACTGGTGAAAATAAGATGTTCATCACATTTTTGAGGGTACTGAGTTGTCACTTTGCGGGGCAGATCAAATTAAGGGATAAAATTGATTTCTTTTTAACCGGTGATAAAAAAAGAAGCCCGGCAACACTGTTTTTTGTGCCGGGCTTCTGTGCTGTTTTTGCTGATAAACGGATAATTACTGCATCGTCACCCAGAACGTTCCGGTGCCGCTGACAGCCGTAAACCGCTGATGAAATGACACCATTTCCGCCTGCGGATTCAGGTCACTGAATGCCTGCGGATGGAAAAACGCGGCCAGTGCCTCGGCGGCAAAAATATTCAGCGGGCTGTTGTAGAAATTATGGTAAACCGCCATCACGTGCTGTGATTTCACCGCCTCCAGCGAAGATAATCCCCGGCGGTTCATCAGCGCATTCATCTCTTTGTGCGCCGGTTCTGCCGGTGCACCGTACCCGAGCGTGACCGCCTCTGAACGGCGGTTATACTGTTTCCAGTCCGCGCCGGTCAGCACATAGAACTGCGGGTTGAGATGCAGGATATTTTCAATGCTGCTTTCCGCACCGTTTGCCGGCATCGTGTCACGCACCAGGTTATCACCCCCCGCAATCTCCGCCAGTTCACCGAATCCGGTACGTCCGTATAAACGGCAGCAGTCATTGCCGAATAATCCGGCGTTGCTTTCAATCAGCACGGACGGTTTTTGTTCCGGCAAACGCTGACGCAGTGCAGCCAGTTTAAGCCGGTAGTATTCCGAAAATTCCGCGGCCCGCCCTTCGGTTTCAAACAGCGTGCCGATAAGCTGAATACTTTTCGGGGTGTTCTCTGTCATGTCACTGCGGAAATCGATAAAAATCACCGGGATGCCCGCCGCTTCCAGTTGCGGCAGCAGGTTCGAGCTTTTCATCAGCCCGTAGGACGATTTGTGCATCAGTACCGCATCCGGTGACAGCGCCAGCAGGTTTTCGGTTGTAAAGGTCCCGTCTTTGCTTTTCGGCAGAACCGGTAACCGCGCCAGTTTCGGCACTGCTTCCAGGTATGCCGCTTCCAGATCCGGCGCATAATGCGCCAGGGTATCACTCCATCCGCTGAGAGAGGAAAAATGGGTTTTCCCCGCCGCAATATCCACCGCCAGAATGTCACGGGCATCCGCAAGAAACAGCCGCTTGACCGGTGTATTCACCGCCACTGACCGTCCCTGTAAATCAGTGATAATTTGCGTCTGAGCACGGGCTCCTGTGCTCAGCAGCAGCGTCATCATCAATAGGAATATACGCATAAAACGGGCCTCAGAATGTCACCAGATAATTCAGTGCGAATGTGCGCCCGCGCCCTTTATAGCTGTATAAGTCCGGTGCGCCGTACGCCGGGCTGTACAGGATAGGTGCGCGCTGTCCCCACACGGTGGTGTAATCTTTATCCAGCAGGTTTTCGACCGCAAAACTGACTTTACCGACCGGTAACTGATAGCTGCCGAGGAAATCGACGGTGTTATATCCGTCCAGTTTCTCCCCGTCCGCATCGGTCAGGCTGAAGGATTGCTGGCTTTGCAGACGCAGTGTCCAGTCTGACGGCTCCCAGGCCACATACGCGGTGACTTTTGACGGGCTGGCAAACTTAACACTCCATTTTTCCCACTGATCGCCCGTTTTGGTCTCGGATTTGATCAGATTGAAATTGGTGCCGACACGCCAGTCAGTATCTGCGATCGCGTAATCCGCCGCCCCTTCCACGCCGTAGATCCGGCGTTTGTCATCTTTCAGGAAGATAGTCATATCTTTCTTATTGATGTCGTAGCTGCTGTCAGACAGTGAATAGTATGCCGCCAGCTGGGTTTGCAGGCTGTCTCCGGTGTAACGCCAGCCCAGCTCGAAGGAGTTGACCTTGATGCCTTTTACCCGCGTATCATTGATGTTCACACTGTTGAGCAGCGGATAATGACCATTAACCGGCGAACCGTAAGTGCCGGTGCCGTAGAATTTGGCGATATCGGGAATTTCAAAGCCCTGGGAGAAATTAAACCAGGTCTGTTGTGTGTCGGTCAGGTTGAGCAGCACCCCGGCATTAAATAACAGGTTGTTGTAATCCGTTTCCCCGCCCGGTACCGCATCCGCCGAAGTGGCTTTGCCTTCCGCAATCAGCTGTTGCTGCTGATAACCGACAAAATCATCCACTTTATTTTTCGTGTACTGATAACGCACACCGCCACTCAGAGTCACCAGCGGGTTGATGTCATAACTGCTTTGCAGAAACGCCGCCATCGTGGTGGTGGTGTAACCCGGATAACGCCCGGTGTTATAGGCGGAATCCAGTGTCAGTCCGTTACTTTCTTTGGCTTTTTGCAGATTAAAGAATTTCTGATTGGCACTGAATTTTTCATGCTCAGCATCCGCACCGTACGTCAGTGTCAGATTATCCAGCGGCTTGCTGTTAAAGGTGACTTTACCGCCGTAGAAATCGGTTTTCTGCTCTGATGCACTGATACTGCTGACGACATAATCCGGCTTTTTACCGCCCAGCGCCGGGAACGGATAGAAGGTCTGGGTTTCATCACGGTAATACGCCTGAGCTACCAGATCCTGTCCCAACAGGTCACTATTGCTGTATTGCAGATTGACCATATGGCGTTTGGTGCCCGGAATACGGTCAGAATCCAGCTTATCACTGTTATGCGCCGTGCCTTTCCCTAAGACGGCCGCAAAATCTTTACCGAGATCGATCCCGTGTTTACCGTCAGATTCACTATTGTAATACTGCGCCATCAGTTCCAGCGACTGATGGTCATCAATCGTCAGTGTCCCGGAGCCCATCACATCCAGGCGGTCAGAATACTGAAGTCCGGTTTGGGTGTTATCGATCAGGATTTCGCGGCCTTTACCGTCATACCAGCCGCCGTAACGCTGATAAGCCACAGATAAACGCCCGTAAGCCTGATCATTACCGCCGCTGACCGCCGCTGCCACGTTTTCATCATGATCCGAACCGTTGCGGAACCCGCTTTTGCCGCCGATCTGAACTTCAACCTGTTTTTCTTCCTGACCTTTTTTGGTCACGATATTAATCAGACCACCGCTGCTGCCGCCACCGTACAGAGAGGTCGCACCGGAAATTACTTCGATATGGTTGATATTGAACGGATCAATCGAATCCAGCTGACGGCTGTCACTGCGCGATGAATTCAGGCGCACGCCATCCACCATCACAATCATTGAGCGCCCGCGCATATTCATGCCGTAGTTTGTCCGGCCCTGGCCGCTGACACTCATCCCCGGGATCAGCTGCGCCAGGATATCTTTCAGCTCTTTGCCGCCTTCCGCCTGCTGCGCGATATCCGCATTATCAATGACCCAGGTGGTTTGAGCCATTTCAGACACTGTCCGGTAGCTGCGCGAAGCAGAGACCACAATCGGTTCGCCGGAATCGGCAGAGGTTGCCGCCAGAACCTCCGGCGTGGTTAACAGGGTCAGGCAGGGTGTCAGAAGACAAAGAGAGCGGATGCGCATTGGTATCTTTCCTGTGAAGATCAAAAAAGTTTATTATCAGGCTGCTGATAATATTGACTGAGAATGATTATCACAAGAAGAAATATTTTCCATTTGCTTTCTGTATTTGGTTTTCAGGGAGTGACTATTCACTGTGATTATGCCGTTTTCCTATGCCCGGGCCAGCGCAATTCCGGTAATGGCTCCCTGCTGATAAATAACTTTTTTCCGTCCATCTGACAAATTCACTTTATAAATGCAGCCGGAAAGATCAGCGACATACGCGAGATCATCATCTGTGTTCATCGCCAGACCAATTGCTTCCCGGAACCCCCGGGCGATAACCCGGTAATTATGCAGCCCCGATTCGTTAAAATCCGCCACATTCAGGCTGTTACCATCCGGCGGAGCCCCGCGGTCTGTCCAATATAATCTGCCGTTCTGTAAATCAAGGCTCAGATCGATAGGTTCCGGTAACCCGGATAACAACACCGACATATCTGCTTCATTCATTTCGTTGCCGTCACTGAATTTATCCAGACTCAACCGGAAAATTCGGCCTTGTCCGCCTTTTGATGCCCCTTTTTGAGTCCAGTACAGATCATTATTGAATGTATCAACGGCAATACCTACACACTGGTCAGCAATATCCGCGACAGTGCTGCCCGCAGAACGTCTGCTGACAATTGTCTGTATGTTTTCGCCTTTGGTTGTACAACGCATCACAGCACCACCTTCACGATCACACCAGTACAACTCCTGCCGGGAATGATGTAAAAACAGTTGTTTCCCGGTCATAAATATACCCGGCGGTATCAGTAACTGCGGATTTTCCCCCCGCAACCCGCAACGTCCGACAGCACCGTCTTTTTTCGTAAATGGCGCGTCTCCCATGTTTGTCCAGTAAATAACCCGGTTTTCCGTATCTGCCACAATACCGTCGAGCATTCCGGGTACCGGTCCCATAATCACTGTCTGCGAAAAATCCTGCAGATCCAGCCGGATAATCTTATTTCCTTCAGTTTGCAAAAAGTACAGTACTGACTGTGTCATCATGTTTACCCCTCAGAGAAAACAACGGTAAAATTACCGAATCACCTTACCTGATATTTCATTATTGCGGGTTAATGAAAGATATAGCAGCTATCGTTTTTTTAGTAACACAATAACTGCCGCTGCTGTTTCCCGGAGCCCCGGGCAGTGATATAGTGCCGGGATAAAACCGGCACACTGCCCGGCGGCTGTTTCCCGAACCGGAGATGATTTTGAAAAAACACCCAGAGGATGCCCCTTTCCGGCAGTCACCCGAGGATAATTGCAGATTCACCTTTATCGATCTTTTTGCCGGCATCGGCGGGATCCGGCTGCCCTTTCAGCAACTGGGTGGTCGTTGTGTGTTCACCTCTGAGTGGGATAAATTCGCCCAGCGTACCTATTTTGCCAATTACGGGGAGATGCCCGACGGCGATATCACCCGGATCGCCGCAAAAGATATTCCGGATCACGATATTCTTCTCGGCGGTTTTCCGTGCCAGGCATTTTCACAGGCAGGTGCGCGTCAGGGGTTTAACGACACCCGCGGCACCATGTTCTTCGAAGTTCAGCGCATCATGACGGAGAAACGACCGAAAGCGTTTCTGCTGGAGAACGTCAAACAACTGCGCGGTCATGACGGCGGCCGGACGTTACAGACCATCCTCGATATTCTGCGCGGACAGTATGAACAGACCGTGCCGGATAATATTCCGCTGAGTGAGGAGACGCGCAGCGCGTTATCGCAAAAACTGAACTATTGGGTTGATTTCCGTGTGCTGCGTGCCGCCGATTTCGGTATTCCGCAAAACCGCGAGCGTATTTTTATCATCGGTTTCGATCGCGACCAGTTTCCGGATGCGGATTTTGATACCTTATTTTCCTGGCCGGAACCGACTCATCAGCCCACCCGTCTCGGCGATATTCTCCAGAGCAAAAAAATACTGGCGGAAGATGCCGTGCGCTATAAAAAAGATCGTTTTACCATCTCGGATAAATTATGGGCCGGCCATCAGAAACGGAAAAAAGAACATAAAGCCAGAGGTAATGGCTTCGGATATTGTCTGTTTGATAAAAACAGCGAATATACCAATACCCTGAGCGCCCGCTATTATAAAGACGGTTCTGAGATCCTGATTGACCAGTCGCGGGACGGTAAAAACCCGCGTAAACTCACCCCGCGGGAATGTGCAAACCTTCAGGGATTTCCGGAAAATTATATTACCGATGCGGTTTCCCTGGGACAAATTTATAAACAGTTTGGCAACTCTGTCTGTATGACGGTTGTGGAAGCGATTGCAGAACAACTCACGGCGGCATTAGTGCGGGCTGGTGCATTACCGCCGGTAAAATAATCTTCCGGCGGCGTACCGCATATTTTCCCGGCGAAATAGGGTAATCTGGGTTTATTCCTGAAATCAGCGGCTGAAAATCCGATGGATGTACATGACAAAGAAACCCGCTCCCGGAATATGCGCGCCATCCGCAACCGGGATACCAAACCGGAGCACCATGTCAGAAAGCTGTTGCACCATAACGGCTTTCGTTTCCGGTTATATCCGGCAAAGCTTCCCGGCAAACCCGATATATGGATGGCAAAATGGCGGACGGTCATTTTTATTCACGGCTGTTTCTGGCATATGCACGATTGTGAGAAATTCCGTCTCCCCGCCACCCGGACAGAGTTCTGGCAAAAAAAATTATCAGAGAATAAAATCCGTGATAAAAAATACAGCGCAGAACTGCACCGCATGGGGCTACGCACATTAATCATCTGGGAATGTGCCCTGACCGGGAAAACAAAATTATCTGACCCGATGCTGCTGACATTAATAAAAACCTGGCTGATGAGCAGTGCTGTTTCAGGCAGTATTACGGACTCCGGATTAACGATCACGCCAGGCTGATACCTTATGACACGCACCCAACGCTTACTCACCTTATTACAGATCCTGAAAGAAAACCGTTATCCGGTCACGGCGGATTCCCTCGCCTCGCAATTACACATCAGTGTGCGTTCCGTTTACCGGGATATTGAAACCCTGCGCTGCCAGGGTGCCGACATTACCGGTGAAGCCGGTCTCGGTTATCAGATGAAATCAGGCTTACTGCTGCCGCCGATGATATTTGATGTCAATGAACTGGAAGCCTTAATTCTCGGATTGCGCTGGGTGCAGAGTAATGCGGATGATGAACTGAAAGCCTCTGCTGCCCGGGCGGCCAATAAAATTAATGCCGTAGTGAAAAATGAATCCCGCGCTGTTTTCAGCGACAGCACATTATTTGTGCCCGCCTCACAGCTGACACAGGTCGATAATATCATTGCCGGGAAATTGCGCCGCAGTATGCGGGAAGAGCTGAAAATCAAACTGCATTATCAGGATAAAGAGGCACAGACCAGCAACAGGATTATCTGGCCGATTGCCATCGGTTATATGAAAGAGGTGCAGGTACTGGCTGCCTGGTGTGAATTACGGCAGAGCTACCGGCATTTCCGGCTCGACAGAATTCAATCCTGTGACATATTAACCGACAGACTGCCGTACCCGAAAAAATACCTGCTCGACCGCTGGCGCAAAGACGTCCTCTGCATCCCTCCTGACAGATTCTGACACTCCCCTCACCTATGATGATGCCTCAACACACTCAACAGGAAAGCATCATGAGCGGACTGACACTTTATACTAATGCAATGTCACGCGGGAATACCGTCGATTTATTTCTGAAGATTCTGGATGTGCCGTATCAGCGCACGGAACTGGATTATGGTGCGGATATGCATACCCCGGAATATCTGGCTATCAACCCGATGGGTAAAGTACCGGCATTAACCGACGGTGATCGTGTTATCACGGAAACAGCCGCCATCTGCATGTATCTTGCCGATAAATTTATTGAAAAAGGCTTTACACCGGCGATTGATTCTCCGGAACGCGGCACCTATTACCGCTGGTTCCTGTTCACCGCCGGTCCGGTTGAAGCCGCCTTCACCGCCAAAGAGATGGGCCAGATACTGACAGAAGAAGAACAGAAAATGTCAGGGTTCGGCTCCTTTGACCGCGTAATGGCCTGCCTGGAAACCGGACTGGCTGATGCGGCACCGTATTTATGCGGCAACACCATGACTGCCGTTGATGTGTATACCGGCTATTTCCTGATGTTCCTGGCCAAGCATGACTTAATAACTATCTCTCCGGTCATGAAAGCGTATTTAGACAGTCTGACGTTAAACCCGGCATTTGCCGCAGCCTTCTCCGGAGAATAACAGCAATCCTCCCTGCCATAAGGCGGATGCAAAAATACAGCATCCGCCATTTCTGCACTTTTCTTTACTGTGTATCCGCAGTACAGTTTCCTCATTAATCTCTTTACGGTAACTCACCCTGCAGAGGAAATAATGATAATGAACGCCCTGAAAATAATCGCATTCCCGGTTCTGCTTTTTATTTCGGCTTCCGGTTTTGCACAAACGGTTACCGCCTGGGGGGATACGTTATCTGAAGCAGAAGCCAAAATAGCCCGTCAGGCAGAAAAAGCCGGTGCCGGATACCAGATAACCAGTGCCAGGGTCGGTTGGGTCACGTATGTTACGGCCATACTGACACCATTACCGGAACATCTGCAAACACCCCGCAATATTTCATCTGAAGAAAAATACATTCAAAATAATGCATTACCACGCAATGAAAATAAAAAAAATCACTGGCTGACTGAAAAGTAAAAAACTATTTTATTCACGGGTATACTATACAAAATAATTCTGTCCTCTTTATTACCCTGCATCATGACAGGCAAAACTCTGCTGAATGTTGCTGCCTGACATACCCGTCAAAAATTATCCTGCCGGTATCCGGTAGCCGAATATTAAAACTCACTGTAAATAGTCTGTAACCACATCCTGAAACACTATTATCCGCTATTCGGGCGTCTGTTTTACCGCAGGATAAACGGATATTTCAGGCTACTCACCTCATAAAAGCCGGCCAACCCGTTCCTTATGGTGAATAATATTACATAGCCATTCATGAAAAGCTGATAACAACATAAAAAATAGGTAATTCACAAAACATCAGAGGAATGATCTGACCAATCCGGAAGGAAAAGTGTAAGCATGTGTGTATTCACTATCACTGTTTCCGGAGGCGCTATCCGGAAAAGTCGAAACATATAACACCTGCTGAACCATTTCACTGAAATACAAAAAACAAACAATAACCAATTGAATAAAATACAAAAAATAATATTTCGCAATGAATTTATGCGGTTTTTTTCTTACACTAATTACACGCAAAAGATCGTTAAAACCGATCAATAATAACTCCATGATAGTTTTTATCTATCACGCAGCGCGTATCGATCGTTAATAACAATTTTTTATATTTTTATATGCCTTGTATATTTCATTACCAGATGATAATTATTTATACGCGGCGGAAGAGTAACTGCAATTAATATTATTACATCCGGATTTGTAATAAATTATTACAGGATATTACGATTTTTATTTTTCTCTTAATTAATATTACTCTCTGCTGAATCAGTATCGCTGTCATATAAGGAAGCATATCACACCTGTATCCTGTTATGGCCCGGTGAGTGGAATCTATTATGAAAAATAATCAGATATTACTGCATGATGTCGGCGCACTGATACGAAAGTTACGCAAAGAAAAAAGAATGAGTGGTGTTGATCTTGGTGCAGAACTGGGGATCAGTCAGCAACAGATCTCACGCTATGAAAATGCCACGAGTGAAATATCGGTATCAACACTCATTAATATACTTGCTGTATTTAATATAACACCTGTTGAATTTTTTACCCGTATATATGATACGGAACATCATTCTTTCAGAAAATACACCACCAGGCGCCGGTAAATACCGGTTAATCAATCTGTTAATTATTGTTGTTACGCATCAGGAAGAAACATCCTGTTTTTCGCCTCACATCAATAACCATAACAATAAAAAATATCTTATTTACATAATTTTTATGTTTTCCGGAAAATAAAAATTATGAAAAGGAATACTATGAATATTAAATTGTTTATCAGGGGATATCAGGGATCCTCTTATTCTGAATTCACCGCATTATCACTCCGGGGCTGGTTAGCCGCCGCCGGACTTCTCAGCCTGAGTACCGCAGTCTGTTTACAGACAGCACAGGCTGCGGATATCGGCAGTCAGAGTGGTACCAATATTACCGTTAACGATGGCGACCGGATCACCGGCGATACCGGGGATGCATCCGGAAACCGCTATGGTGTTCTGAATACTTATAACAATAACTCAGGAACCATCAGCCTCGGTAATAATGTCACTGTTAACGTGACAGACACGGCCAAATACGCCAAAGGCGTGGTTATTCAGGGAAATAACAGCGTATTAAACGCCAATGGCTTATCGGTGGATGTAAACGGTAAAAGCGCCATAGGTATTGATCTGTCCGGTAAAAAAGTACAGGCCAGCCTGGGAACCGGCACCCGTGTTAACGTTGAAGGAACCGGGATGGCAAAAGGCGTGGTGGTCAGCAATGCCTCCTCACTGACCGCCGATCGCCTCTCTGTTGAAACCAAAGGCGACAGTGGTATCGGCCTGTCCGTTAATGATTACGGCAGTCATGCCCGCCTGGGCAGCGGCAGCACAATCAAAACTAACGGAAGCGGCAGTTCCGGGGTTTATGTCGCCGGACTGAACGGCACATCATCTGAAGGCCCGGCGCATTTTACCGCCACCGGGCTGACCATCGATGCACAGGGATCCAGTGCATACGGTATGAATATCCAGAGTGGCTCGATTGTTGATCTGGGTACCGGCAGCAAAATTATGACCAACGGCTACAACGGCCAGGGCATCTGGAGCTTCGGAAAACTCAAAGCCGATGCTCTGACAATTATTGCGCGGGGTGATATCGCCAACGCACTTGAAGTCCGGGCGGAAACTGCCGACATCGGTGCCGGTAGTCACTTTTCCTCTGAATCCGGCGGTGGTCTGGTCACTAACGGTACCACTGCGGCGATTAATTTCACCGGCACAGCGGATAACCGTAATACCATTTTCGCCGGGGGCTCTTACGGTGCATCTGCTCAGTTTTCCGGCGCTAAAATTAACCTGAAAAACACCGATATTACGATTGATCGTAACGGCAGTCTGGCTCTGGGATTGTGGGCGCTGGGCGGCGGTGTCATAACCGGTGAAAATATCTCGGTGACAGGCGCTGCCGGTACCCGTGGTATCTATGCCATGACCAGCAGTCTGATTGATCTGACCGGCGGCCTGACCATTAATATGGCAACCGCTGATCAGATAGCGATTGCCACTCAGCACAATGACGGCTATGCCGCCAGCCGGATTAATGCAACGGGCAAAATGCTGATCAACGGCGGTATTCAGTCACGTGGCGGGCTGATCAATGTGGATATGACGTCCGGTTCACAGTGGACCGGGAACGCCTACAGCGATAACCTCAACGGCGGGCAGCTGAACGTCACCATGGACAACAGCCGCTGGAATGTCACGGATGATTCCGGCCTGGATAATCTGGTACTGAATAATACCACCGTCGATTTATCGCACCGGTTATCCGGCACCGGTTACTCAACACTGAGTATCGCCAATCTCAGCGGTAACGGCGCATTCACGCTGCGCACCGATATTGTCGGTGACGGCGATGGTGTCAACAACGCCGGTGACAAACTGGTGGTAACCGGTACCAGCTCTGGTGATCATTCATTAACCGTCGTAAACCGCGGCAGCCTGGCCACAACCGGGAATGAAATTCTGACCGTCGTGGAAACCGCAGATGGTACAGCTAATTTCACTTCCGCATCTGAAGTCGAGTTAGGCGGCTATCTGTATGATGTGCGTAAGAATGGCAATAACTGGGAACTGTACTCTTCCGGCGCCTATGTTCCGCCACCGGTAGTTCCGGATCCTGATCCTGAGCCGGAACCAAAACCGAAGCCGGAACCTGAACCTGAAAAACCAAAACCACCGATCACCACCACCGCAGATGCAGGCGGTAATTTCCTGAACGTGGGCTATCTGATTAACTACGCAGAGACTCAGACACTGATGCAGCGCATGGGTGACCTGCGCCAGAACGGCGGAGATAATAATGCATGGCTGAGAGGCTTCGGCGGTAAATTCAATTCCTTTGCCGGCGGTAAAATGAGCGGATTCGGCATGACCTACGGCGGTACACAGCTGGGCTTTGATAAACGTATCTCACCCGACACGCCGCTGTATATCGGTACCTTTGCGGGCTTAACACAAGGCTCGCCGGACTATCGCGGCGGGGACGGCACTGTCCGCTCATACCACCTGGGGCTTTACACCACCTATATGGCAGAGAACGGTTTCTATGTTGATGGTATTGCCAAAATTTCCCGGCTGAAAAATAAATTCAGCGTATCGGACAGCCAGAACAATACTGTCAGCGGCGACGGCAGCTCAACGGGTGTCAGTTTATCAGCGGAAGCAGGCCGGAAATTCAGCCTGAGTCAGACCGGCAATGGTTTCTATATCGAACCGCAGGCGCAGCTGACCTACAGCCATCAGGGCTCAGCCGGTATTCACGCCGGCAACGGCCTGAAAATCGACCTCAGCAACTATGATTCCACCATCGGACGCGCCGGTACGCTGATTGGGTATGAAACCACCACCGGTGACAACCGGATCAACGTTTACCTGAAAACCGGTTTTGTCAGAGAGTTTCAGGGCAATACCGACTATAAACTGAACGGCTCCCGCGAAGCCCACAGCTTCAAAGGAAACTGGTGGAACAACGGACTGGGCATCAGCGCCGGGATCAGCAAAAAACATACCCTGTATGCAGAGGCTGACAGCGCAACAGGCAACCGGTTTGATCAGTACCAGATTAACGGCGGATACCGTTTCAGTTTTTAATATAATTCCTTGTAATAAAGTGACAGCGGAGTATTGTTTAAAACAGAGACTCAACG
Source organism: Morganella sp. GD04133 (assembly GCF_029835375.1). Lineage (NCBI taxonomy): Bacteria > Pseudomonadati > Pseudomonadota > Gammaproteobacteria > Enterobacterales > Morganellaceae > Morganella > Morganella sp. GD04133. The sequence goes on from NZ_JAODZS010000017.1 coordinate 53,183, forward strand.
TACTGATAGTTATTTTCCCGGACAGTTTTAACTCTAAGGAGCAAATAATGAGTACATCTAAAGACCTGCAGGTCAGGCCCTTAAAAACCCCTTCAGATTTATCTCCGGAAGCGACTCAATCCATCAGCGCTGCAATGAATGCGATACTCGCTGATATTTTCGCTATTTATCTGAAAACAAAAAACTTTCACTGGCATATGAGTGGTCCGCATTTTCGCGATTATCACCTTCTGCTGGATGAGCACAGTGAGCAGCTATATGCAATGACGGATCCGATTGCTGAACGTGTCCGTAAAATTGGCGGTATGACATTACGTTCTGTCAGCCAGATTTCAAAAATGCAAAGAATCAATGATAACAACGCGGACTATGTTGAACCGTTAGATATGCTCGCGGAACTTTGCGAGGATAATAAACAGTTAGCTGCGGAATTCAGAGAAGCACATGAATTAACCTCCGGGTATGGTGATTACCCGACAACCAGCCTGATTGAAAACTGGATTGACGAAACGGAGCGCCGTGTTTGGTTTTTATTCGAAGCCTGCCGCGAAGCAAAAACATCCGGCCACTGATTATCAGGTTTTAAAACCAAATTGGTCAAAGCCCCTGTTTCCGGGGGCTTTTCTTTATCGGGGGGCTTACAAAGACTCCCGCGGATAGTACAAATCTGCTGCAGGTGATCGCCTCCCTTTCTTCCGTACCGGTATAAATTTTAGTTCCATACCGCATAACTATGGTTAATAATACTCATTATCGTTATTATTCGTCTTTCCGGGGCGCTATGGCTAATTTTTTTTATTTCAAACCTTCGGCTATTACACTTCATGTTTTCGTTGCCCTTTGTGCTGTACCTGCGTACTCACAAACAGCAAACAATAATACTTCTGATACCGTTGTTGTCAGTGCCGGGGCGCTGAAAGTTGACACTGCATTACAGGAAACTCCGCAATCCGTTTCTGTTATTACGCAAAAAGAGCTGGAAACCCGTGCACCGCAAAAACTGGATGAAGCACTGCGCTACACCGCGGGGGTAACAGCTCAGCCTTACGGTGCAGATAATGACACTGACTGGTTTAAAGTCCGTGGTTTTGATGCCGCGACCTATCTGGATAACAGTCGTTTATTCCGCGACGGGTATTATACCTGGCTGCTTGAACCTTACGGTTTCGAAAAAATTGAAGTTGTTAAAGGGGCGTCTGCGGTTCTGTTTGGCGAATCTACCCCCGGTGGTGCGGTAAACGTGGTGACTAAAAAACCGCTGTTTACTCCGAAAGGGGAATTTTTCCTTGAAGCAGGAAATAATGATCAGCGCGGGTTTGGTTTTGATGTTGCCGGTCATGCCAGCGATGATGGTGATGTCCGTTACCGGGTAGTCGGTTTGATGAAACAGGCGGACGGTGAACTGGATAAAACGGATAACAAACGAATTTATCTGGCGCCTTCGCTTGCAATGGCGCTTTCTGACGATACCATGCTGACACTGATGGCAACGTATCTGCATGATGACGGTACACCAACCAACCCGTTTTTCCCTGCAGCCGGTACATTGATCGATTCACCTTACGGTAAAATTAAACCGTCAGCGAATCTTGGCGAGCCGGATTATGATAAATACAAGCGCTCACAGTTTTCCGCCGGATATCTGCTGGAACACGATATTGACACAACCTGGCGTTTCACCCAGCGCCTGAATTATGGTTATAACTCACTGACGCTGCGCAGTGTGTATGCATTTCCGAACGCAGATACATCTGCAACCTCTCTTGCCCGCGGCGTTGTATTCCGTGACGGTAACAGCCAGAGTATCACATTCGATAACAACCTGACGGGACAGTGGGATTCAGAACGTCTGGAGCACACCCTGCTGGCAGGGGCTGAAATTCAGTATCACCGGACAAAAGGGGATGAACAGGACAGTTATGCATTCAGTCCGATCAATCCGTGGAATCCGGTCTACGGACAATACGTACCACTGGATCCGGCTGACAATATTAACCGGACAATCAATAAAACGCAGGCAAGCCTCTATTCCCGGTACCAAATCAAGCTGGACGGTAAATGGATTGGTGTTGCCGGGATGCGTTATGATCAGGTAAAAACTGAGAATAAAAATCAGACAGCTCATAACGATAAATCCCGGAATGATGGTGAGGTGAGTGTCAATGCCGGGCTGATGTATCTGGCGGATAACGGGTTATCACCCTATACCAGCTATTCACAGTCATTTGAAGTGATGAGCACCATCGACCCTGCGACCGGCGATTTGTATAAACCGCTGAAAGGTGAACAAATTGAGGCCGGCGTCAAATATACGCCTTCATTCCTCGATGGTTATCTGAATATTGCCTGGTTCAGTATTGAACAGAAAAATGCACTGGTTACCAATCCGGATACTTCTGTTGCCACACAGACAGGAAAAGTCACATCAACGGGCGCAGAAGCTGAAGGATTTGTGAAGTTGACTGATAATGTCAACGTTCAGGCATCCTATACCTACACAAATGCCAAAACAGATAATACCGGTGGTCAGGGACGTAAGCAGACTGCGCTTATCCCTGAGCACATGGCTTCCGCCTGGATCAATTACACACTGCCGGTAACCGGCAGCGGAGAACTGACACTCGGCTCCGGTGTCCGCTATCTCGGTAAATCAAAAGACAACCCGGCGAGCAGTGACCGCACGGTGTCCGCTGCGGCATTATGGGATGCTGCGGTCATTTATAAGCTGAACAAACAGTGGCAGCTTCAGGTCAATGTGAATAATCTGCTGAATAAAGAATATATTTCTGCATGTGATTATTACTGCTATTACGGCCAATCCCGTTCTGTTGTCGTTCAGACCAAATACAGCTGGTAGTTATGTTTGCACTGAATGATATCCGTGTTGTCCGTGACGGGAGGGTAATTTTATCCGTCCCGTCCCTGACCATCCCGGCAACGGAACTGACGGTTGTACTTGGCCATAACGGGTCAGGAAAATCCACCCTGGTTGATCTGCTGGCCGGTCAGACCCGGCCGGATCAAGGGGAAATTTTGCTGAATAATAAAAACCTCACCGCTTACACCAAACGGGAGCTGGCACAACAAGTGGCATTTTTGCCGCAAAAACTGCCGGTTTCTGCCGGGCTGACCGTTCGTGAGCTGGTCAGTCTGGGACGTTTTCCCTGGCGCGGCACATTTGGCCGCCGGCATCCGGAAGATAACATTATTATCTCACAAGCCATGGAGAGTGCCGGTGTCACGGAATTTGCACAAATACCCGCCGATAACTTATCCGGTGGTGAACGCCAGCGTGCATGGGTTGCCATGTTACTGGCACAGCAATCCCCGGTACTGATCCTCGATGAGCCGACATCCGCGCTGGATATTCATCATCAATACCAACTGATGAGGCTGCTGCAGGATTTAAACCGCACACAGCGTACCGGTATCATCGTTATCCTTCATGATCTTAATCTTGCATTGCAGTATGCAACCCATATTATCGCCCTGAAAAAAGGCAAAGTCGCGTTTGAAGGCGATGCTGCACTGCTGGAGGATGAAACCCGTCTTTCCGGATTATATGAAACCGCTATCCGGTTAATACCGCATCCGGGTACGGAACACCGAAAAGTGGCAGTCGTATGCAACTGATATTATTACGTTTAATTCGGTTATCCGCCCTGTTTTTTTTGATGTTCGCGGGAACAGGGTTGGCGGCTGTCACAATAAATGATGACCGTGGCGGGCACACGTTTGAAACCATACCGCAGCGGGTCGTGGTGCTGGACTGGGATCTGCTTGAACAAACGCTGTCATTAGGGATAACCCCTGCCGGAGCAACAGAAACCAGCGGTTACCGGCAGTGGGTCGGACTGCCGGTACTGACAGAAAATGTGGCTGACACCGGAACCCGGGCAGAACCGAATCTCGAAAAAATTGCCGGGCTGAAGCCGGATGTCATCCTGGCGGGCGCATCACAGGCAGATCTGATTCCGCTGTTAGAACAGATAGCGCCCGTCGTTTATCTGACCAATTTTTCATCAGCAGATGATGCCGCTCCGGTGGCTATCCGTCACCTTAAAACGCTGGGGATACTTTTTGGCAGAGAACAGCAGGCTGATGCACAACTGGCTGCGTTAACGCAGCGGTTTACGGCGCTGAGCCATAAATTAGCGGCTGTCTATCCGCCGGGTACCCGGGTTACTGTCATTCGCTTTTCCACGCTGACCACCGTCTTTCTGCCGGCTGATAATTCTGCTGTTAACTATGTACTGCGTAACCTTGGCCTGACACCGGCAATCCCCCTGGACGCGCAGCCCTGGGGAATCGCCCAGCGGCGGATCAACGTATTACAGGACGTCGGTGATGGCTATGTTCTCTGGTTTCGCCCTTTTCCGGAAGAAAAAAAACTGTCAGACACCCGTTTGTGGCAGGCGATGCCATTTGTGAAGCAGGGCAAAATCAATGGCGTTGCACCGGTCTGGAATTACGGTGGTGTCCGTTCATTGCAGCGGATGGCGGATGCCATTACGGATAGTTTGCTGGAGATTGCGCCCGCCTCATGAAAATCCGTTACCTTATCCTCTTTCCGCTGCTGTTTATTCTGCTGATAGTGCTTAACTTGCAGCTTGAGCCCGGCTTATCTCCGCAACAGCAACTCAGCCTGATTTTTACGCCGGAAGCGGCACAAACGTTTCCGGCTGTCTTTTATCTTTACGGACAATTGCCGAGACTGTGCATGGCATTGCTGGCAGGTGCAACGCTGGGGCTGACCGGCAGTCTGATGCAACAACTGACACAAAATAACCTCACGTCCCCGATGACACTCGGAACATCATCCGGTGCCTGGCTTGCACTGGTTATTTTATCTGTCAGTTTCAGTGAATTATCTGCTGATTATGCCGTTCCTGTTGCAACCGCAGGTGCGCTGCTGGCGTTTGCATTTGTTATTCTGATTACAGGAAGCCGTAATATTACAGGATTACCACTGATTGTTTCCGGAATGGTGGTCAATATTCTGCTTGGTGCCATTGCAACCGCGGTGATTACACTGAATTCGCAGTTTGCGCAAAATATTTTTATGTGGGGAGCCGGCGATCTGACTCAGGATGGCTGGCAGAATGTCACCGATGTTATGCCGCGCCTGCTGCCAGTTTTGTTTATTCTGCTGTTCGCCCCGCGGATACTGACGGTATTACGGCTGGGACACCAGGGCGCACAAGCACGCGGATTATCTGTTTTACCGGTATTTTTGCTGTTTATGGTACTTTCAGCATGGCTGGTTTCAGTCGTGATCAGCACTGCCGGTATGATTGGCTTTATCGGATTGCTGGCACCGAATCTTGTCCGGATTGCCGGTGCACGCACTGCGTTACAGGAGCTGATATTCTCCGTGATTGCCGGGGCGTTTTTACTGTTGTTTGCTGACACCCTGGCTCTGGCGCTCGGGCAACTGATGCAGACGGTGATCCCGACCGGTGTGATGACTGCCGCCATTGGTGCACCTGCACTTATTGTATTCAGCCGCCGCCGTTTCACCGCACAGGATCAGATGACAATTATTCTGAAACCGGTTATCTCTCCCCGTTTTCTGCCGCACGCAATGAGTGTTGTTGTACTTCTGCTGTTTGCCGGGCTGATGACCACGGTCTTTTTTCAGCAATCGGAAACCGGCTTCCTGTGGGGGGTTCCGGAGCCTTTCCGCTGGTCTCTGAGATGGCCGCGGTTATTGTCTGCTGCCACGGCAGGTGTTGCACTGGCGCTGGCCGGAACCCTGTTACAACGGTTAATTTATAATCCGCTGGCAAGCCCGGATATTCTTGGTGTGTCATCAGGGGCGACGGTTGCACTTATCCTGATAAGCGTGTTAACGGGAAATATGATCCAGACTTCCCTCTGGGGAGCCGCACTGACCGGCAGTGCCCTGGTACTGGGGCTTCTGCTTTTACTCGGACGCCGGCACCAGTTTGCACCGGCAACATTAATCCTTACCGGGATTGCGCTGACAGCGGGACTGGAAGCCTTTGTGCAGTTCTTTCTGGCGCAGGGGGCATTGAGTAATTACCGGATACTGCTGTGGCTGTCCGGTTCCACCTATCGCGTCAGCGGAGAACAAAGTGTACTTTTTGCATCCGTGATTGCCGGACTGACAGTGATCATACTGGCACTCAGCCGCCGTCTGACGCTGATATCCATCGGCAGAACATTTGCTCAGGCCCGCGGATTGCATACCGGCCGTACCGCTCTGCTGATGCTGACACTGGTTGCTCTGTTGTGTGCGCTGGTGACAGCAACTGTCGGACCACTGGCTTTTACCGGTCTGATTGCACCACATATGGCGGCGTTGTGCGGTGCTCAAAAAGTGAAATCACAGCTGATTTTTGCCGGGCTGGCAGGAGCCGTACTGATGATATGGGCGGACTGGCTGGGACAAACGCTTATCTGGCCATCACAGATAGCAGCCGGAACATTGGTCTCTGTCCTTGGCGGCAGCTATTTCCTGGGGTTAATGCTGGTCAGCCGCTTTCGGAAACAATCATGAAACAGACAGGTCCGATACCACCATCAGCCATTTCACCCGGCAACTGCGGAAGCGTTTGTCACTATGCACTGACAGAAAACCGCAGCCGGATTATCCGGGAAACCGGATTACCGGCTGCATTTTTCAGATTATCTCAGTTTCCGCAGAATGCCTGCGGATATTACAGCACTTCCCCCGTCAGCAAATAAGGCGAGTTCACGGGTGCCCGGTTTCGGGTAAATCCGGCTGGACAGCGTTGCATCCCCGTCATTAACAAAGACTTCCGCAGAGGAACGATCAATAAATATACGGAGTGTCAGTTGCTCTCCTGCCGGTAATGCAATACTGCGGTAACTGTTTGAATTATCTCCGGGGTTATATCTCCACAGTATCAGGCGTTTTTGCTGATTATCGGCATATAATTCCATGGCATGGCCCAGCCGTATACCATAACGTTCGGCATGACTTTCTGCGGTATTCCAGGTTATTTCCAGTTCTGTTGCACCACTATTTTCAGCTAATACCTTTTTGCCATGTAGTATACCGCCGGTTACCGGGGTGCTTTCCCGGTGCAATAACGCTGTTTCACGGACAGGACGCTGACATAACCGGCCATCCCGTTCGAATAATTCCCGCGGCAGTGTCATACATCCGGCCCAGCCTTCCTGTTTTGACGGCATTGGTGATTCCCACATATCCATCCATGCCATGATGATACGGCGTCCGTCCTGCGCGGTAAAAGACTGCGGAGCATAGAAGTCATGCCCGTGATCCAGTTCCTGAAACTTTTGTGTTTGCGCAAATACAGTGCCGGGCTGCCAGTGTCCCCGGAGAATACCGCTCTGGAAACGATTACGGTACTGATAACCGTCAGGCTGCATGCCCTGTGGTGAAAACATCAGATAGTGGTGTTTACCGCAGCGAAAAAAATCAGGACATTCCCACATATAACTGTCGCCATAATCCGCATGAGCCAGAACACGGTCGAATTGCCAGTCTCTCAGTGACGTTCCGCGATACAGTAATACCTGTCCTGTATCTGAGGCATCGCGGGCTCCCAGAACCATCCACCATACATTATCTTCACGCCAGACTTTCGGATCGCGGAAATGCATGATGCCGTCAGGCGGAGTCAGTACAACGCCCTGTTTCCGGAAATGTATCCCGTCTGTGGTTGTCGCCAGACACTGAACCTCGCGGATAGCACTGTCATCACCTTCATCACCAAGCCAGACATGTCCGGTATAAATGAGTGATAACACGCCGTTATCATCAACCGCACAACCGGAAAAACAGCCGTCACGGTCATATTCTTCCCCGGGAGCCAGCGCTATCAGCTCGTGGTGCCATCGGATCATATCTTTGCTGGTTGCATGCCCCCAGTGCATTGGCCCCCAGTCCGCATTTACCGGGTGATGCTGATAAAAGGCGTGATAATATCCGTTAAAATAGATAAGCCCGTTCGGATCATTCATCCATCCGGCCGGCGGGGCAAGATGAAAGTCAGGATAGAATTCATCACCACGCCGGGAGCGGAGCTGTTCAAGTGCTGATTGCGCGTCCAGAAGTTGTTGTTTCATTATATTACCGTCCGTTTTTCAATGGTGATGTGGCGGGTTCCGGGTGTGCCGGTTTGCGTAAGCAGCAGTCCTGATACCACCGTCATGATCAGAACGATGGAGGCGAGGATCATATAGGTATCAGCGAAGCCCAGAGTGTCGTAACCGTACCCTGCCAGCGGCGACAGAATCGCCGCACATAGTGAGGAAATAAACTGGAATCCGACCAGATAAATCGTTGCTGACAAGCGTTTATCAAATACAGTTGTGATATATTTAAATAATGAAATCAAAAGGATAGGAAGCTCTACGGCATGCAGTAATTTCATCAGTGAAATAGTGACAGCATCCGCCGCAAGCCCTGATCCGAAAATGCGTAACGCCATCACAAATCCGCTGATAAGCAGGCCGTTTTTGGCTCCGACGCGGTTTACCAGAAAAGGCGCGAGGAACATTCCGCCTGCTTCCAGAAAAACCTGAAGGGAATTCAGGTATCCGAACATTTCATTTCCTTCATTCACATCGGTGAACATGGACGCGAAATATACCGGAAACTGTTGATCATACACATTATAGACACTGACCCCGCAGACAAATATAACCAGTGACCAGAATGAACGCATACGAAGCAGAGCAAAGGCATCCGAATATGTCAGTGCATTGCTTTTTCCGAATTCAAGTTCATTCATTGCGTGAGGCCGTACGTCCCGCAGTGTCCATAATAAAATCAGAAACAGCACTGCGGAAACAGAGCCCATTGCAAAGTTCAGATTAGGGTCGATATTAAATAATATCCCCGCTAAAAATGTGGCACCAGCCCAGCCAAGAGAACCCCACATGCGGGCACGACCGTATTCAAATCCGGCAATGCGGCTGACCCGTTCAGTGTAAGACTCCAGAGCCCCTATGCCTGCAAAAAAAGTTGCCCCGACGTAAACGCCCAAACTGATAGCACCGGCAACAATATTCCACCGTAACAGCGGGGTACATACAAAAATAAACCACGGACCACTGATAAGCAGCAGCAAGCCGATAAACAACAGTAAATTTTTACGTAAACCGAGCTTATCCTGAATGAATCCGTACAGCGGCTGAGCACAAAATGCCGTCAGACTGATAACAGAAAAAATAATACCGGTATCGGTTCCCTTCAGGCCGACTTTTTGGCTGAGCCAGAGCGACACCAAAGAAAACACAGATGACCATGTCCAGAAGAATGTGAATAACAGGCCGCTCAGAGTCATGTAAGCATAGCGATTAATACGTATTTTATTACTCATGGGCAGATTCTCTTTCGTTGGATTGGTTATATTCTTAATGTCAATGCTGTTTTACGAAAACCCGAATAAGGTGATAACCGGATGTTAATCACTAATGTTAATGTTAACACTAAGGTTTTGTGACTCATGTCACGTTACTCTGATAGGCTGAATAAATAATTATATTATTGGTTGCTATACTCTCTCCGGTCGTCGGGTGACCGTTATTTCCGGGATGAAGGAAGCAGCCAGAGTAATCGGGGGGAAAGGATGGTATTTCTGAAGGATGTGGCGAAGCTGGCTGAAGTTTCCATGATGACCGTATCAAGGGCGATCAACAAGCCGGATAAACTAAAAAAAGAAACGTTGGCTCGTGTTCAGGATGCCATCCGTAAAACCGGCTACACGCCGGATCTGTCGGCGCGGATGATACGCAGCAGCCGTTCAGGACAGGGGCCGCGGACGATAGGTGTGTTAGCACTGGATACCGCAACATCACCATTCTGTGTTGATATTATTTTATCTGTGGAGGAAACGGCCCGCTCATACGGCTGGAACAGCTATATCGTCAATATGCTGGCAGGGGATAATCCGGAATCCATTGCGGATCTTTTGCTCTCGCATCGTCCGGACGGAATCATTTTTACCACAATGGGCCTGCGGCAGGTCGAAATTTCAGGGCGGATGCTGAAAGTTCCTCTGGTGCTGGCGAATTGTGAAAGTGTTAACACATCGACAGCGTCTTACATACCGGATGATGAAAACGGACAGTATGATGCGGTAAGTGCATTGCTGAAGGCAGGCCGCCGGCGACCCCTGTGCCTGTACCTGCCGGCTGAACATCCGGCGACAGCCCGCCGTATAAGAGGTCTGACGCGTGCCTTCCGGGATTATGGTGAGGATACCGGAAACTTACTGCATCATTATTTATCTGATGAACATTATGCCGATATTCCGGATGTGGTGCGCAGGTATATCCGTCACGGTAAACCGGAATTTGATTCTGTTATCTGCGGAAATGACAGAATCGCGTTTATTGTATATCAGATTTTACTGGCCTGCGGACTGAATATCCCTGCTGATGTTGCCGTGATCGGTTATGACAATATGGTCGGGATCGGAGGTCTATTTATTCCGCCACTGTCAACTGTGCAATTGCCGCATTATGAAATAGGGCGGCAGAGTGCACTGCATATTATTAACGGTGAAACACACCGCGATACCGTTTGTATTTCTTCACCGTGGCTGAGCCGGGCCTCAGTGTGAATGACCGGAACCGGAAAATGCGCCGGTATTCCGCATAGTTTGTGCCGTAAGATTCTCCCTGAATAATGTTACTGTTTTCCGTATTTATCGGGCGGTATCTTTTGGCACGGTAGCTTAATCGTTTTAGCTTAATGTAAAATTGTCAGCGGAGTTAATTATGACATCAAAAGTATGGGTTTTAGGTGATGCCGTTGTTGATTTATTAACGGATAAACCGGGTTATCTGTTGCAGCTTCCGGGAGGCGCCCCGGCCAATGTGGCGGCCGGTATTGCACGTCTTGACGGAAAAAGTGGTTTTATCGGCCGGGTGGGAGATGACCCGTTTGGTCGCTTTATGTACCGGACGCTGACAAACGAAAAAGTGGATACCGGGTATATGCTCTGTGATCCCCGCCACCGAACATCCGTTGTTGTGGTGGAACTTGATGAAAATGGTGAGCGGACATTCACGTTTATGGTTCGTCCTTCGGCTGATCTTTTTCTGGAGCAGGAAGATTTACCGGTATTTCATGAAAATGAATGGCTTCATGTCTGCTCTATTGCACTAAGTGCCGAACCATCCCGGAGTACTGCATTTCAGGCGATGGCTCAGATATGTGAGGCGGGGGGGCGTGTCAGCTTTGACCCCAATATCCGTACCGATTTATGGCAGGATGAAACATTACTGCGGGATTGTCTGCATAAAGTACTGACGTTTGCATCTGTTGTTAAGTTATCAGAGGAAGAACTCTTTTTTATCAGCGGTGAAACGAATATTCAGCGGGGAATTGACCTGCTGGCGGCGAAGTATTCTCCTGAGCTATTACTGGTAACGCTGGGAAAACAGGGCGTCATGGTCTATTGGGACGGAAAAACACAGCATTTCGCGGCAACACCTGTTGTTACCGTTGATACCACCGGAGCCGGTGATGCATTTGTGGCCGGTTTATTGGCTGGTCTTGCAATATACGGACCCGTGGAGGATGAGCAGGTGCTAAGTACGGTAATCAGGCAGGCTCAGGTCTGCGGTGCCCTGGCAACAACAGCGAAAGGGGCTATGACTGCATTACCTTACCGGCGGGAGTTGCTGAATAGCCTGTAAATAAAATTCGTTTGTCATTCTTTTACCGGGTTTTGTATAACAGAGCCGGATGAACGTTCCTCTTGAGCTTGTCGCCAATAACCGCCGGGACTGTTTTTTTCCGCAGTGATAAATATTTCACACAAAAACAGTCCCTATATTGAATCCCGTCCCGAAACCCGGGTTCGCCATGACGGGGTTAATCATCGAATTGGCTTTTATCAGTTTGCGCAAAAAAGGGCCGGTAATGATCGAAAAAAACCTGCACTCAGGAATTAACTCAGGCAGGTTTATCGGTTTCTCATTGCCCGGAACCGGACACATGAAAGCCTGAATAACCTGCCGCCTGAGTTTTACCGGCAGCAACCGGAAAACGCTAATCAGGCTGTTTCAGATAAGGGGAAGTGGACAAAATCATTTTCTGCGGCAGAAGCTGTTCCTGACGCTCTAATCAACATGAACTCAATGGTGTTGCTCAACTGAGAGATATATTAGGTAATGACAAAAAATCATTCTTAGTTAATTTCTCTATACGAGGAAAAGATGGTTATACCCAGTCAAACGTTACTTAGTATGATGCTCGAAAAGAACATCCTATCCGTACAGAATATCGACTTTATTTTCAAATTAATGATGTCATGAGCCAGGCTAAAGAAGGGAGTACATTAATTTTTAGTTTAGATTCAAAAACTATTTTTGGCTGAATTAATCATTTAAATATAATATCAAACGTATACAATATGCATGCTTGATATCTTATTCAAATCGTTAATAATAGTGTTTCTAAAATTGATTTATGAAATAATAATATCTACGATCAAATCATAGAGGGGACGCTTGTGTCTGAATTTCAAGATTGGCTGGCAAATAAATCAACCGATAACTATTTTCTATACATCAAACGTCTATCCGCTAACGATACCGGGGCTACCGGAGGGCATCAGGTAGGGCTTTATATCCCTTCAGGTATTGTTACTGAGCTTTTTCCTTCCATCAATCATACCAGAGAACAAAATCCTTCCGTCTTGCTTCGTGCCTGTTATTTTTCACATTCGTGTGCGGATACTGAAGCCCGTGCAATTTATTACAATAATCGTTTTTTTGGTAAAACAAGGAATGAAAAACGTATTACGCGTTGGGGGCCAAAAAGTCCGCTTCAGGACCCGGAAAATACGGGGGCACTGGCAATTCTGGCTTTTAAGCACACGCCCGGTAATGACAGCAATAGTGTAGATGTATGGGTTTGCAACACCCCGGATGAAGAGGATATTATCGAAGCTACCCTCGGTGAAATTATTCCCGGCACACTGTTATTCGGTCCCGGTAAAGAAATACTTGGAGGATTAGCTCTTCAACCCAAAGTAACAAAGAAAAATTATAAAATTCCGGGCGCATGGAAAACTGAATTCCCGTCAGGAACTGAAATAATACAATACGCCGCCGGATATTTTTCAGCTCATTGTTCAGATCCCGATGAACAATTACTTGATCGGAGGCGTATAGAATATGATATTTTTCTCTTGGTTGAAGAAATGCATGTACTCGACATAATCCGTAAGGGATTCGGTTCTGTTGATGAATTTATAGCAATGGCTAATTCAGTCAGTAACAGACGAAAGTCAAGAGCTGGCCGGTCGCTGGAGCTCCATCTTGAACAACTTTTCCTTGAGTACGGTTTAACTCATTTTGCAACTCAATGTATAACTGAAGGCAATAAAAAACCTGATTTTATATTTCCTTCTGCCGATGCGTATCACGATGTAACATTTCCCGACAATAATCTCCATATGCTTGCAGTAAAAACAACATGCAAAGATCGATGGCGGCAAGTTTTAAATGAAGCAGACAGAATAAAAAGCATTCACCTTTTCACTCTCCAGGAAGGAGTATCACCAGCACAGTTCAGAGAGATGAAACAAGCGGGTATAACCTTGGTCGTTCCTTCTGCTTTACATAAAAAGTACCCCGATGCGATTCGTTCAGAATTAATGTCTTTAGGTGACTTTATTGCCAAACTCACGGAGATTTATACTAATTAGCAGCATATTATAAAACAATCTCCGGTATATTAAACCGGAGATTATAGTTAGTTATTTTTAGATCTGATTGAAACTGACTTAAGAATATAGGGTTCAAGTAATTTAGCAACCGCTTCGAATACCGGAACAATAACCGAGTTACCGAACTGACGATAGGATTGGGTATCAGAAACAGGTATTCTGAACGGTTTTTCACCTACTTTTTCAAATCCCATTAACCGTGCACATTCTCGTGGCGTTAATCGTCTTGGTCTATTCGTTTGATTTTCCTCATCGCTAAAATCAACCTCTCCCTTAGTTTTATCCCAACCTCTATCAATTAATATTTCTGAGCCGTCTTTGTGATAGCGGGCTGATAAAGTACGGGCAATACTGGTGGCATTATTAGGATCAACAAGCCCAAAACCGAAACCATTACCTTTAGCTGCATGCTTTTTGGCGTAATTATAAAGATATTCCCATAGCTTGGGTGTTAAAATATATTTACTATCAACGGCCTGTTCAAGTAACTCACCAAATGTTGGTCTATTTTCAGGATAAAAGCGACTGATATCCCTCAGCGTAAATCCTTCATGAAGCTTCAGATCACGCCGGAATCCAACTAATACAATTCGTTCCCTGTGTTGAGGAAGGAAATGCTTACCATCAATAATTTTAGGATCCGCCGAACCGGAAACCCCGGCATCCGCTACTTCATAGCCTAATTCATCGAGTGTATCCATGATGATTTTGAAGGTTTTTCCTTTATCATGGCTTTTTAGATTCTTGACGTTCTCTAATACAAAAATACTTGGTTTCTTTGATTTAATAATCCTGGCAACATCAAAGAATAATGTCCCCTGAGCTTCACATTCAAAACCATGAGCACGTCCCATGGAATTTTTTTTACTGACGCCTGCCAGACTAAAAGGCTGGCAAGGAAAGCCTGCCAACAACACATCGTGGTCAGGAATTTCTTTATCTATATGCTTATAAGCTTCAACGTCAGATACTGAAGTATCATCACTCAGTGTAATTTTGCGAATATCGAGGTTAAACTTATGCTCCAGTTCATCATTAAACCAGTTAGCCTTATAAGTACGTACAGCGTATTCATTCCATTCGCTGGTAAATACACATTGGCCACCAATCGACTCAAATCCTTTACGAATACCACCAATACCGGCAAATAAATCGATAAACCGAAAAGTATAATTTGGATGGTGTTCCGGTGGTTCCGGAAGCATCTTTTTAAGCAAAATTTCTTCCGCAGAAGTTAATAATTTTGGAGCACACTTTCCGTTGATCCAACGATTGAGGGTTTCTCTGCTCCACTCATTTTGACCAACTTTTCTTAGCAACTCAGCAACATACTTCTGATCATAAATCTCCAGAACTTTAGTAATGAGTTTTGTATCTTTTTTCTGCTGGCGCTTTTCTTCTTCTTCGGATTTTTGGAGAAGATCCTGAGCGAGTAATTCAAATTCTGACATAGCACCTCCAACGGGTCTTATTGGTGATACTTTATCACTCATTCGACCCAGAAAAAATAAAATTATCTGGTTATTTAACCAGTGATTAATAATTAAGCTAATTAGTCGTCCATATCTATCCCACCAGATATTTCATCTATCATAATCGGCAAATTGCCTTTATCCCCCAAGAGGCACTGACAGCCGTCATGAACAGTGATGTGGTAGATACACTGTACCGGCCGGATTCACCTGAAGATACAGGCCATATTCGTCGGTCAGTTTGTACATCTTTTTACTGGGTTTTGCGTTCCTTGCTGCTATGTCGCTTAATGCCATAAGTCCGGATCACTCCTTTGTCGAATTGGTTTATCGCATCGTGGCTTTTACGTATTTCAGAGACAACAAAGAAGTCTATTTGCGAAATCAAACATTTATTGTGCGAGTGACAGAGAGGCGCAGAACAGCGCGGACAACCGAAAACAGTGCAGAATAAATAAACCGGCTTCATAGCGGGTTAATGCAGCATATGAGGTAAAATTTAATTCATTGTTTTTATTTGGAAAAATAAAAATGCTATTTTTTTACTGAGATATATCGATGCCGTTATTTATCTCATGAACGCATTTTCATTATTTATTGATAGTGAATCTATTAATGTGCGCCCTTTTCAGCCCTGAAACTGACCTCTTTTTCCGGGTCAAAATGTAAATCGAAGCGAATTGACCACAAAATTGACCTTTTTTGCCCAGGTAGCGCCCGGACGGCGACGGCGTAACAGGAACGCGTTACACGAACCGGTAATAAAAAATTAAAATGTTATTTTACAGTAACTTACAAAAGAAAAATGCAAAGAAAAACAGCCGAATAGTGAATTTCAGGCACAAAAAAAGCCACCTTGCGGTAGCTTGATTTCACTTAAGAATGCCGAAGGCCGGAATCGCAGAAAATGACACATTATTGATATTACACATTTTTTTAGATTAAAAAAAACAACTGACCCCAATCCTTTCATCCTACAAGCTAGCATAAATATTTATACAATAATTATTATAAAAATATGCGTATAAAATAATATAATGTGATATATTCCACAAATTATGTAAATCATGTCCATACTCACAAAAAGAATAAAAACCCTAAAATAAAAAATATTCAGCCACTTATAATGACAATTATCATTTTTAAGATTAATAATCTACCAAACAAGAATAAAAAATATAAATTAAATTAATAAAAAACAAAATGCAACTTGTAACAATTAATCAAATAGAGTAATTTATTTTTATTGTACAATTTAACTTCATAACCCATGAATATAATTGAAAAATTAACACACAATATAACGCATCTTGGTATAGATATACACGTTCATTCACTTATTATTAATGTTAATAATATCAAAAATAGAGCGGATGAAATGATAAAAACAATACAAGATACTTGCTGGCTTAACCAACTGGACGTTGTTGCTAGAATATCATACAATGCTAGAGCACAAAGAACTATAGATAAATTAGTAAATAATATATTAACACAGGTAGAGGATGAAATTACTGAAGAATTTGGCGAATTTATGATTTCAACTTCAGCTCAGGATGCACTTGTGCAAACCTTTGGTCACGTTAAAGTACCACTTGCAGAATTATTAAAAGAAAAAATAACCGGTAATCCTGGATTTGATTTTCATACAGAAACACAGAATAATCTAATTTCCTTTGGTGAAGCAAAATTCAGTGGAAAAACAAATAAGTATACAGACGCACTTACACAAATAAAAAAATTTATCGATTTAAAAAAACATGATGCAGAGCTAATTGACTTAAAAAATTTTGTTTCAAAAACTGCAATAGAAAACCATATAAATCATAACACCTGCTTTATAGCCGCCTTTTCAATTAATTCCCCCCCCCCCGAAAACATAATAAAAAATGCAATTGAATGTAGGCATTTAAAAGAAATACTAGACCAAAAAGAAATATATCTAGTTGGAGTGACAGTTAATGATAACTGATTTAATTAACGGTATAAACGTAGATTCAATATTACATAACTGCCTTTATGAAATACATAGTAAAGGCCCAATATCAGCATTAACATTTGAAAAACTTGCATATGTAAAAAAATTTCATCCAGATAAGTTTAAATCTATTGAAAACAAACTAATCTTAGCATTAGGATTGTTTTATAAAACCAAAGAGCCAAAAAGCATTCTTGAAGAATTCTATTTTATATATGCTAATGCTATAAATGATGAAACCGGTAGTTCTTTTACTGCGACACAAGCAAGTGTTTATCGTGGCATAAAATAAAATAGATACTTTTCATTTTCAGCACCAACAAGTAGCGGGAAGTCATATTTATTTAGAGAACTAATAAAAAACACAAAAAATGATATATTAATTATAGTTCCATCAAGAGCATTAATAGCTGAATACTACAATGAAATACTGGATTTCATTGATAAAGACACTTTAGTTCTTCAATTCATAGAAAACATAAATACATTAAAATCACACAGAAGAGTATTTATTATAACTCCAGAAAGAGGATTGGAAGTATTAAAGTATAAAAATATATTCAGCATAGACCTTATTCTGTTAGATGAAGCACAAATTTCAGATGAAGAGATAAGAGGAATGACCTTTGATGCGTTGGTAAGACAGTTAGATAAAGCATTTCCAAAAGCAAAAAAAGTCTTTGCTCATCCATTTGTAGATAATCCTGCAGCACAGATTAACAAGCATAAATTAAAATCAGACTCAGATTCAAAAAACTACAATTTACATACCGCCGGAAAAATATTTATATCCACAAAGAATAGAGATGATTTTAAATATTTTTCTCCAAATATAAAAAGCAAGCACGTTTCTATTGGCAACAACCCTGTAATTCAATCTATTTTAGAAGGAGGAACATTATTAATATATATTTCAAAAAACAAAATATATGATGGTAAATATCTTTTAGATTTTGGAGATTACATTGCATACTGCCAAGAAATAGCAGACCCATCCGCTATTTCACTAATTAAGAATTTAAAGAACTTTATTGGTGCATCAGATAAACCTAAAAATGAAAAATATTCTTTATTGATAGACCTCATGTCTAAAGGAATAGTTATACATCATGGTTCAATGCCATTAAAAGCTCGGTTAATGGTTGAGGAATTTATAAGAAAAGGCTATGCCAAAATTTGCTTTGCTACATCAACATTAGCACAAGGCATTAATATGCCTTTTGATGTTGTATGGATAGATAATTTTAATCGAATGACTCCAATAGTATTAAAAAACTTAATAGGAAGAGCAGGAAGAACAACGAAGGCAAAGGGGGTATTTGATTATGGATACACTATTATAAAAAATGAAAATATTGATACATTCACTACAAGATTTAAAGAAATAATTAAATTAAATGAAACTAGCAGATTAGATTTAGATATCCATGAAATTAATATCGATCAACAAGACTTAGCTGACTCTATAAAAAATGAAACATTTAACATTGAATTACATTTACCAGAATCTCAAATTGATAGAATAAAAAAATCAACAATAAATAATGAAATTAAATTTATTTTAGATAATATTCTAAAGGGTTCAGATATTATTACTGGAGCCCAGTATTATGAACTACCTGATCCTGACAGAGATAAAATAAAAACTTGCTTTAAAAGAATATATTCAATACATCTTAAGCGTTCAAAACTAGAAAAAGCTGAAGCCGCAGTATTAAGTGCAGCAATTCCGATAATGTTATGGCATATCCAAGGTAGGTCTTTTAGTGAAATAGTCTCACTTCGCTACAGCTTTTTATCTCATAAAGATCAACAACGAAAAATAATTAACAGATTAAAAAACAAAGAAATAAATCAAGATACTGCAAATGAGGAATTATCTAATTTAACAGTAAGATACTCGCCTATTGCAGCAAAAATACCAGATATCTCTTTAAAAGCTAGCCCTTTATTTAGCAAATCCACTCCAGTAACAGAACTAAGCTATGATATCCTAATATAGGATACATATGATTACTTAGATAAAGTAATATCATTATCTATGATTGACCCTATAACCGCAGCACTAGAGATATATTTTGAAAGCACATCAGATATTAGAGCGATATATCTTCAAAATTATATTACATATGGAACAAATGATGAGAAAGAGATATGGATGATTAAGTATGGATTTTCTTTTGAAGATATCACTTGGTTAAAAAGCCATATAATTAAAATAGACTCATCTATTTATACACTATCTGCTGAACAGATAAAAACAATCTCTAGATATTTGTAATAAATACAATTACCTCTGAATGATAATTAATTCAGAGGTAATTGACTTAATTATAACATTCAAAAATAAAAACATCTTATTGAAAATAATTTTCATATAGTTCCATTACAAAGAAATTGAACTAATTCAATATATACTCAATCACAGATGTCCTCATTTTATCCCCATAGGGGATATTATTTAAATACCCTCCGTAGGGGATAAAAATGAAAATCACATCACCGGCCGTACTTGCTAATGCTGTCAGAGATCAGCGGAAAATCAGTAAGATGAGTCAGACTTAGACTGCTGAGCTGATTGGTATCAAACAGACAACCGTTTCTGATTTCGAGAACAAACCGGAATCCACCAAGCTGGGAACGTTGTTCAAAATCCTTGCCGCTCTGGATCTGGAACTTCATGTTACGAAACGCGGCTCAGCTCAGGATGAAAAAAAGACCTGGAATAAGGTGCGATGATCAGCCAAAAGATCAAAATACTTGAGACTTTCCGCTCTGCAAACGGTGTTGTGTCCGGCTTATATTTACCATTTCTCCCGTCTGGCCGGAGAGTTATCCGGTATTTCCGCAGATTCCTGAATCACTGAGAATTGCCCGGCAGAAAGTACTATTTCGACACCCAGCACAGTGAATACCTTGAATAGTCGTTCAATACTGGCACTGGCCGGATTGGCTTCCAGGCGAGCATAGGTCTGCTGCATAACGCCTAGTTTCTCTGAGACGTCTTTTTGCGTCATTCCGTTAGCCTTACGAAAGCCGACCAGTAACGGGCGCAACTGATTGAGTGTCTTAAGCGGATAAGCAGTGTTCATAGCATATTGACCATTTCAGATACCTGTACAGGCTTTAAGCTGTTTTCACACATTACACCCTATAAGGTGTAAGCTATATTAGCTATTTCTGGCGACAAGATAACGGTGTATAGATTAGCTGAGTAATTAAAAATACATTGTATTACAGATGGTTAATATGAGACTGACTACGAAAGGGCTACTACAATGGTTTGCGATAAACGAGGGAAGTATTGTAAACTTGGCCGCCATAAAAGCGAAACCCCGAGAGGGACCTAAGTCTGTCTCGGGGATCTAAGTAGATTGTTGGGGGCGCTTGGTGTCATCACCAGAGGGGCCAAACCAACTGCTCTGATAAGGATTCTAAACCCTCATGGCTGAAAGTCAAGTCCCCTACCCTTACAGCGAAGATAATCATAGTATCATCAGTAGTTTATCAGAAGCTCGCTTTGCTCCTTACTTAAAAAATGCAGGATTTAATCAGCATTATGCTTTTAGTCTGTATCTGTACAATGAATAGCCATGGGTTTAACAGACACCTCAGAGTCATTTAAAATGGCTTAAAAAGAGGTGCACATGAGCAGTAAGCGTTATCCTGAAGAGTTTAAAATTGAAGCTGTCAAACAGGTTGTTGATCGTGGCCATTCTGTTTCCAGTGTCGCAACACGTCTCGATATCACTACCCACAGCCTTTATGCCTGGATAAAGAAATACAGGCCGGACTCTTCCACCAACAAAGAGCAGTCAGATGCTCAGGCCGAGATCCGCCGACTCCAGAAAGAGCTGAAGCGGGTTACTGACGAACGGGACATATTAAAAAAAGCCGCTGTAGATTCAATTGGTCAACGCAACAGTTATGTGAAAACATGGAGTTGCGGAGGTTTTTTGAATGAGACGAACATTTACAGCAGAGGAAAAAGCCTCTGTTTTTGAACTATGGAAGAACGGAACAGGCTTCAGTGAAATAGCGAATATCCTGGGTTCAAAACCCGGAACGATCTTCACTATGTTAAGGGATACTGGCGGCATAAAACCCCATGAGCGTAAGCGGGCTGTAGCTCACCTGACACTGTCTGAGCGCGAGGAGATACGAGCTGGTTTGTCAGCCAAAATGAGCATTCGTGCGATAGCTACTGCGCTGAATCGTAGTCCTTCGACGATCTCACGTGAAGTTCAGCGTAATCGGGGCAGACGCTATTACAAAGCTGTTGATGCTAATAACCGAGCCAACAGAATGGCGAAAAGGCCAAAACCGTGCTTACTGGATCAAAATTTACCATTGCGAAAGCTTGTTCTGGAAAAGCTGGAGATGAAATGGTCTCCAGAGCAAATATCAGGATGGTTAAGGCGAACAAAACCACGTCAAAAAACGCTGCGAATATCACCTGAGACAATTTATAAAACGCTGTACTTTCGTAGCCGTGAAGCGCTACACCACCTGAATATACAGCATCTGCGACGGTCGCATAGCCTTCGCCATGGCAGGCGTCATACCCGTAAAGGCGAAAGAGGTACGATTAACATAGTGAACGGAACACCAATTCACGAACGTTCCCGAAATATCGATAACAGACGCTCTCTGGGGCATTGGGAGGGCGATTTAGTCTCAGGTACAAAAAACTCTCATATAGCCACACTTGTAGACCGAAAATCACGTTATACGATCATCCTTAGACTCAGTGGCAAAGATTCTGTCTCAGTAAATCAGGCTCTTACCGACAAATTCCTGAGTTTACCGTCAGAACTCAGAAAATCACTGACATGGGACAGAGGAATGGAACTGGCCAGACATCTAGAATTTACTGTCAGCACCGGCGTTAAAGTTTACTTCTGCGATCCTCAGAGTCCTTGGCAGCGGGGAACAAATGAGAACACAAATGGGCTAATTCGGCAGTACTTTCCTAAAAAGACATGTCTTGCCCAATATACTCAACATGAACTAGATCTGGTTGCTGCTCAGCTAAACAACAGACCGAGAAAGACACTGAAGTTTAAAACACCGAAAGAGATAATTGAAAGGGGTGTTGCATTGACAGATTGAATCTACAGCGGCGTACTTCGCAAAGCTATCCGACTGAGGTACGCCTTTATCCGTGACAACATCTGTTGCTGGCCTGTTCGCCTGCTCTGTCGCGTGCTGGATGTTCATCCCAGTGGCTTTTACGCCTGGATTCAGCAGCCGCATTCACAACGCCATCAGACAGACCTGAGACTGACAGGACAGATTAAACAGTTCTGGCTGGAGTCGGGATGTGTCTATGGTTATCGCAAGATCCATCTGGATTTGCGGGATACCGGGCAACAGTGCGGAGTCAACAGAGTCTGGCGACTGATGAAACGTGCCGGAATAAAGGCTCAGGTTGGATACCGGAGCCCGCGGGCACGTAAAGGCGAGGCCAGCATCGTGTCGCCCAACAGGCTCCAGCGACAGTTCAATCCGGATACTCCGGATGAGCGTTGGGTAACGGATATAACCTACATCAGAACCCACGAAGGCTGGCTGTATCTTGCCGTGGTTGTCGATCTGTTCTCACGCAAAATTATCGGCTGGTCAATGCAATCCCGGATGACAAAGGACATTGTCCTGAATGCATTGCTGATGGCTGTATGGCGGCGTAATCCTCAAAAACAGGTGCTGGTTCACTCGGATCAGGGCAGTCAGTACACTAGCCATGAGTGGCAGTCGTTCCTGAAATCACACGGCCTGGAGGGCAGCATGAGCCGTCGCGGTAACTGCCATGATAATGCGGTTGCAGAAAGTTTTTTCCAGTTGCTGAAGCGTGAACGGATAAAGAAAAAGATCTACGGAACGCGGGAAGAAGCCCGCAGCGATATTTTTGATTACATCGAAATGTTTTATAACAGTAAGCGTCGGCATGGTTCTAGCGAGCAGATGTCACCGGCAGAATATGAAAAGCAGTATTATCAACGGCTCGGAAGTGTCTAGATTATCCGTGGCGATTCACTCCTTCCAATAGCTCGCGCTCTCCCGGAATCGTCCACATAGCAGTTTCAAAATCGACTTCTGACCAGCGTGCAAAACGCAGTTCACTAGACCGAATGAAGACCAACAACGTCAGCTCCACAGCTAAGCGTGTTAGTGGTCTGCCGGTATATGTGTCGATACGATGAAGTAGTTCAGGAATACGATTAAGTTCTAGCGCAGCGCGATGTTGCCGCTTAGCTGTAGCAACCGCTCCAGCGATCTCTTGTGCAGGGTTGTAATCGATTAAACCGCTCTGCACAGCAAATCGCATAATTGCTGTTGTTCGTTGTTGTAGACGTGCTGCCACCTCAAGACGTCCAGACATCTCCACGGCTTTGATAGGAATAAGTAAATCTCTGGTTTTTAGCTCAGCGATATTTCGCTTACCAATCGCATCAAAGAGATTATCTTCCAGACTCTTAAGAACACGACCACTATGCGACTCAGACCACTTTTGATTGCTGGCGTGCCAGTCTCTGGCAACAGATTCAAAAGTGATGACCTCTCTAGCCTGTTCTTCTTTTACTGCACGCTTATGTTCACGAGGATCGACACCGGCAGCAACAAGCCTCCTGGCCTCCTCCCTCTTTTGCCGAGCATCAGCCAGTGACGTTTCGGGATAAACACCAAAAGCCATCAGGTGTTGTTTACCGCCAAAGCAGAAACGAAAGCGCCAGTATTTGGAGCCGTTAGGGTGTATCAGCAAAAACATGCCCCCCCCATCGACAAGGGTATACTCCTTTTCCTGTGGTTTTGCAGAACGCACTTTGATATCTGTCAGAGCCATAAAAGTTCTCCTTCCATGTGCCGCCGTGAGTATACAACCATTATCGAACCAGCATATATACTCGGTTCTATACTCACAAGCGACTTGATGTGGGTTGACTCAGATTGACTTCTGTTGAGTGAAAAAGCGAGGGAAGCCTTGTGGATACTGGATTTCAGGCACAAAAAAAGCCACCTCGCGGTAGCTTGATTTCACTTAAGAATGCCGAAGGCCGGAATCGAACCGGCACGCCCGTGGGCGGTTGATTTTGAATCAACTGCGTCTACCAATTCCGCCACTCCGGCACAGAAGTGTGTTCTGGAAAACGTCGTTATTATACTTGCGGCACTCTGTGGTGCAACAACTATCACAGAGGCGGTTTGCTGAGTGGTTAAAAAGACGGCGTTTCAGCAGGATACGGGATGTGTGCGGTGGCGGGAGAATCCCGCTTTATTTCCGCACTGAATAATAATATTTTTTTATTTGCCGCGATTGTGCCCCGGATGAATAGACTTCAATACAATTGCTTATATAATCCTCTCCGGTTCCCGATAAATGTGAGGTGGGTATGGGCTTTGCCGGATGGGTTGCGACAGGTATTTTTATTGGTATTGTCATTGGTATCCTGTTACGTATCTTCAAAAAATAACTGACTTACAGTGTCATATCCCTGTGTCTGCATGGAAGGCTGTTGAATTATCATGAGTAAATTACACCGTCATATTGTGCGCCTGATGCCGTTGTCGCTGCTGGCTATCGCGCTGTCCGCCTGTTCTTCGCAGCCGGAGAAACACAGTACAGCGCCTGCCGAACGTCCGCCGCTTGACTGGTCTATTGTTGAAAGCAATCCGGAAGCGCTGAAGCTGGCACCGCAGCTGGTCGATGAGGTAGGTGAGAAAATTTTCGCCGAAACCGATGCCCGCGGTATGTTTATGGTGGTGATTGATAATAATGAGGTGTTTCACCGCAGCTACGGCGAGACCCGTCCCGGCAATGGTATTAAGCCACGGACGGATTCACTGATCCGCATTGCGTCCGTCAGTAAGCTGATGACCAGCGAAGTGATGGTGAAGATGGCGGATGATGGCCTGGTCAATCTCAATGATCCGCTGCAGAAATACAGTTATAAGCAGTCTTCCGTGCCGTCTTATAACGGCAAGCCGATCCGCCTGTTCCACCTGGCGAGTCATACCAGTATTCTGCCGCGTGAGCAGCCCGGCGGAAAGTGGGGTCGTCCGGTGTTTACCTGGCCGAGCCGTGATCAGCGCTGGACCTGGCTGAAAACCGCCAAACTGACGGCACAGCCGGGAACGGAAGCCGCGTATTCCAATCTGGCCTATGATTTACTGGCAGATGCCCTGGAAAAAGCCGGAAATCGTCCGTACAGCGAGCTGTTCCGCCACTATGTGACACAACCAGCGGGTATGAAAGATACGACCTATAATCCGTCTGCCGCGCAGTGTAAGCGGCTGATGGTCGGGTTTAAACCGAGTGATTGTTACAGCACGCTGGCGGCTATCGGCAGCGGCGGTGTGTATTCCACCCCGGCAGATATGCAGAAGTGGATGCAGCGCTTCCTCTCTTCCGGCAACACGCAGCGTAAAGCGACCGCCACCAAAGAGCAGACTATCTATTTTAAACGTGGTCATCTCAATGAGATCAAAGGAATGGATGTTGCCGGTGAGGCCGACGGTCTGGGTCTCGGCTGGGTGTATCTGGCACCGGTCGGGGAAATCCCCGCGATTTATCAGAAAACCGGCGGCGGCGGCGGGTTTAATACCTATATGGCGATGATACCGGAGAAAAATATCGGTGTGTTCGTGGTGATGACCCGCAAAGACGGCAGTAAATTCAGTCCGTTACCGAATGGTGTCAATGATCTGGTCCGCTCCCTGGCAGATCTGCATACCCGTAATTACCTGTGATACAAAAAAACATGCCCGCATCAGGCGCGGGCATGTTCTGTATATGCAGTGACGGTTTTCATCAGAAACCGATCCAGTAACCGGCTGTCGTGATAATACGGTGCTTCCGGTAACGGGTTCTCAGCCTCATTCAGCACATCCTGAATCAGCCGGTCAACCGCCGGGCGCCGCACTCCATAGTGGCTTTCACCGGACGATGTTTTCAGTATCAGTAATTCTCTGATCTCAGCCAGCACATCCGTATCGGTTATCGTACCCGCCACCAGCGCGTCAAATGCCATCGGCGGCAGACCTTTCCCGGCGGCTATCCAGCGCAATGCCATCACCGGCCTCAGGACATAAAAGTATTTTTTCAACCTGACCTGCTCTGCCAGCAAATGCTCCTGTGTGTTGCGTTTTGCCATCGACAGGTAGTGATAGCGTGCCTTGCGCACAGAATAAAACTGCTCTGCAAGTACTTTTATTTCCCCGGTGAAGGCTTCATCCTGATAATACACCACCGGTGAACTCAGCCACTCAATCAGCGCCGGGTTGGAGTTTCTCAGCAGTCTCAGTGCTTTGGATAACTCCCAGCCTGCCACATCCAGCTCATCATCGATCGGTTTTTCAATCACATCCCGCTTTTTGTCGAGCGCGAGATACCACTCCGGCTGATGCACATAGATAAACCGCACATCATAGTCACTGTCGTGGGAGGCAAAACCCCACCCGCGACTGCCGGATTCACAGGCATAGAGCACTTTTACGCGGTGTGTTTTTTCGATCTGCGCCAGTGTCTCTTTTATCCGTTCCCGCATGGCAGCGGAGACGGCTCCGTCATATTTCTCACTCATTTTCTACCCCTTCACACACACCACCTGACGCAGTGTATGCACAATTTCCACCAGCGATGACTGTGCGGTCATCACCGCATCGATATCTTTGTACGCCATCGGGATCTCGTCGATCACATCGCTGTCTTTACGGCACTCCACATGAGCAGTAGCGCGCTGCTGGTCTGCCACCGAGAAACGTTTTTTTGCTTCGGTACGGCTCATTACACGGCCTGCGCCGTGGCTGCATGAGCAGAAGCTTTCTTCGTTTCCGCGTCCGCGCACAATGTAGCTCTTCGCCCCCATCGAGCCCGGAATGATCCCCATCTGGCCTTTTTGTGCCGATACCGCCCCTTTTCGTGTTACCAACACTTCCTCACCAAAATGCTGTTCTTTCTGCACATAGTTATGGTGGCAGTTCACGGCTTCCTGCTGTGTGGTGAACGGTTTGGTGATCTCGCGGGATAGCGCTTCCAGCACGCGGTGCATCATCACTTCACGGTTATGACGGGCAAAATCCTGCGCCCAGCCGACCGCTTCCATATAATCATTAAAATGCACACTTCCCTCTTCGAAATACGCCAGGTCGCGATCCGGCAGATTGGCAATGTGGGTCTGCATATCTTTTTGTGCCAGCGAGATAAACAGGTTACCAATGGCATTACCGACACCGCGTGACCCGCTGTGCAGCATCACCCAGACGAAACCTGCCTCATCCAGGCACAGTTCGATAAAGTGGTTCCCGGTTCCCAGCGTTCCCAGATGTTTGTAGTTGTTGGTATTACGCAGTTTCGGGTATTTATCGCAGATACGACGGAACTGTTCATCCAGCTGCATCCAGTGGTTATCAACGATATCCGGGACATTTTTCCAGGTTCCCTTATCCCGTCCGTGACGTTCGGTGGTGCGTCCGTGCGGTACCGCGGCCTCAATAGCAAAGCGGATATTTTGCAGGCTGTCCGGCAGGTCGGACGCAGTCAGTGAGGTTTTCACCGCGATCATTCCGCAACCGATATCCACCCCGACGGCGGCCGGGATTATCGCGCCTTTGGTCGGGATCACACTGCCGATAGTCGATCCTTTTCCGACATGCACGTCCGGCATCACCGCCAGGTGTTTAAAAATAAAGGGCATTTTTGCCGTATTCTGCAATTGCAGCACCGCTTTCGGATCAACCGGCACACCGTTGGTCCACAATTTTACCGGCGCACTGTTTTCCTGAATCAATTCATTAAAATCACGATTTATCATTTTTACATTCCTTTCGTTTGGTACCGGTAGTATTGCGATAAGTGTGCCAGTTTTGTTTAATCGAGAAATATTTATTTATCACACTGATATTTAACGAATAATTAATTACACCGATTTTTTAGATAACATCCAGCCCTGAAATCCCGTATGCTATTTTTATCTTTTAATATCGCCTTTTATCCGGAAAGATAAGTTATGTCATCCGCAAAGAAAAACGTTGTGATTGGTGTTCTCGGCACCGTGCTCGACCGGCGCGGCAAGAAAGCCAACCGCTGGCAGAAATGGCGGCCGAGTATCGGGCTGTGTCAGCAGCCGGATCTGCATATTGACCGCTTTGAACTGGTTTATCAGCCGGGTGATATGCAGACCGCAGGCCGGGTAAAAGAGGATATAGAGCAGGCATCCCCGCAGACAGAAGTGATGCTGCGTGAGGTGGATATTGCCGATCCGTGGGATTTTGAGCAGGTGTATACCGCGTTGCTGGACTTTGCCACTCACTACCCGTTTGATACTGAAAATGAAGAGTATCTGGTGCATATCACCACCGGCACCCATGTGGTGCAGATTTGCTGGTTCCTGCTGACCGAAGCCAGCTATCTGCCCGCGCGTCTTATCCAGACTGCGCCGCGCCATGATGCGCGGGATAACGATCCTGCCGGGGTGTATACCATTATTAACCTCGATCTCAGCCGCTATACACAGATCACCGGGCGCTTTCAGAAAGAGCAGCAGGCACAGGTCGCGTTTCTGAAGTCCGGTATTGCCACGCGCAATGCCGGGTTTAATACCATGATCGATAAAATCGAGCGTGTTGCTCTGCGCTCCTCCGCGCCTGTTTTGCTGACCGGGCCGACCGGTGCCGGGAAATCATTCCTGGCACGGCGGATTTATGAACTGCGCCGCAGCCGCCATCAGGTAAAAGGGCGTTTTGTGGCGGTGAACTGTGCCACACTGCGCGGCGATAATGCTATGTCCGCCCTGTTCGGCCATGTGAAAGGGGCATTTACCGGGGCGGTTCAGGCCCGCGGAGGGC
The DNA here is from genome assembly GCF_029835375.1 of Morganella sp. GD04133. NCBI lineage: Bacteria > Pseudomonadati > Pseudomonadota > Gammaproteobacteria > Enterobacterales > Morganellaceae > Morganella > Morganella sp. GD04133. Next base: position 82,183 of record NZ_JAODZS010000017.1, read on the forward strand.
TGCTGAAAGAGGCCGATGGCGGGATTTTATTTCTGGATGAGATTGCTGAACTGGGTGCCGACGAACAGGCAATGTTGCTGAAAGCCATTGAGGAAAAAACGCTTTTTCCCTTACGGCTCGGATCATGAAACAGAAAGTGATTTTTCCCTGATCGCCGGTACCCACCGCAATCTGGCACAGCGGGTCAGCGAAGGGCTGTTCCGGGAAGATTTATACGCCCGCATCAATATGTGGACCTTTGCCCTGCCGGGGCTGGCACAGCGGCGCGAGGATATTGAACCGAACGTGGATTATGAGCTGGCAAAATACAGCCGCGATCAGCAGACCCGGGTCCGCTTTGATACCGATGCCAGGCAGCACTATCTCGCCTTTGCCTGCTCATCACAGGCTTTGTGGCGCGGTAATTTTCGTGAACTGAGCGCCTCTGTCACGCGGATGGCAACCTTTGCGGAGAACAGGCGGATCACCACCGCACTGGTGCAGGAAGAAACCGGACGGCTGAAAAGCCAGTGGCACAGCGCGGAAACAGTGGTGACGTTGCCTGCCGGGGTGGGTGAAATTGATTTATTTGATCGTCAGCAGCTGGAAACCGTCATTGCCGTCTGCCGCCGATCACAGACACTTTCTGATGCCGGACGCACACTGTTTGCCGTTTCCCGTCAGCAGAAAAAACAACCCAATGATGCCGACCGGCTGCGAAAGTATCTGGCCCGCTTTAATCTCAGCTGGGAACAGATTACCGGCCGCTGAAATGACAGAGCCGGTCAGTATGCACTGACCGGCTCTGTATACCGATATCCGTAACTGCTGGTTACTTACGTTTGATCAGCATATATAAACTGATCGCCAGGAACAGCAGGCTCGGCAGCAGTGCCCCCAAAAATGGCGGGAACTTGTAAGTGAGACTGAGAGAGCCGAAAATTTCATTGGAAACGTAGAACACGAATCCGCAGGCAATCCCCGTCACTACCCGCACCCCCATCGCTACGGAGCGCAGCGGCCCGAAGATAAACGACAGTGCCATCAGCATCATCACGGCTACGGAAAGTGGCGCAAACACCTTTTTCCACAGGTTCAGCTGATAACGCCCCGCATCCTGTCCGCTCTGCTGTAAGTAATCAACATACTGATACAGGCCGCTTATCGATAATGCTTCCGGGTCCAGTGCCGCTACACTCAGTTTTTCCGGTGTCATCTGCGTCTGCCAGGTCATTAACAGCTTCTGCTCACCGGTAATCACATAGATATCTTTCAGCACTGATTCCTGCACCTGGCTCAGTGTCCAGGTACCGGAATCCGAATTGTAATCCGCCGCTGCCGCACTGAGGATGGATTTCAGTTTATGGTCGCCGTTCATCCGGTACAGTGTGATGCCCTTCAGCTGCGTCTCACTGTCAACGCGCTGAATATAAATAAAGTCACTGCCGTCTTTGGCCCACATCCCGCGGTTGGTCGCCAGCAGCGAAGCACCGTTTGTTTTCTGTGCGCGGTAGTTGCGTGCCCACTGTTCACCGGACGGCGCCAGCCATTCACCGACAATCATGGTCAGGATCACCAGCGGGATAGCGGTTTTCATCACCGAACCCGCCACCTGGAGACGACTGTAGCCGGAAGCCTGCATCACCACCAGCTCACTGCGGGTCGCCAGCGCGCCCAGTCCCATCAGTGCCCCGAGCAGTGCAGCCATCGGGAAGAAAATCTGAATATCCTTGGGGATACTCATGATGGTATACAGCCCGGCATCCCAGGTGGAGTATTCCCCCTGGCCGACTCTGCGCAGCTGATCGACAAATTTGATAATCCCGGATAATGACACCAGCATAAACAGGGTCATCATAATGGATTGCAGAATCGTCCGCCCGATGTAGCGGTCAAGAACAAGTACTTTAAACATCAGGCAACCCCCTGAACACGGGCAGAGCCAAAGCGCAGACGGCGGACGGCTGTGGTATTCCACAGATTCAGCACCACCGCGAGAGCCAGATAACTGAGATTAACCACCCACGGCCAGACCATCGGATCCAGCCTGCCCTTCTCGCCGCTTGAACGCAGCGAACTTTGTAACAGGAAGAAAATCAGATACAGCAGCATTGCCGGCAGCATACTCAGCACACGCCCCTGACGCGGGTTCACCTCGGAGAGCGGCACCACCATCAGTGCCATCACCACCACGGAGAAGATCAGGGTCAGACGCCAGTGGAACTCCGCGCGGGCGGCCTTGTCTGTCTCTTTCCACAGCTCAGGCAAGGTCATCTGCTGGTAGTTACTGTCACCGGTTTTTGCATCACGGTGATCAACAATCGCCTGATAATCGGTAAAATCCGTGATCCGGAAATCGCGCAGATACGCGGTACCCTCATAGCGGGTGCCTTTATCCAGCACCACCACCTGATTACCGTTCTCTTTTTCGGTCATATGTCCGCTGTCCGCCACCACAATGGACGGGCGCTGTTCGTTTCTCGCCCAAATCTGGGCAATAAAGACATTACTGAAGCGGTTACCGTCCACATCCCCGAGATAGAGCACCATACTGCCGTCATCAGAGACTTTAAACTGCCCGCCGACCATCGCCGTCACGCCCGGGTTGGCTTTGACTTCCTCCAGGACCTTTTCCTGATACTGGGATGACCACGGGATCAGCCAGACCACGTTGACAGCGGCCACAACGGCGGTAAAGAACGCCAGGATCATGGCCGCTTTCACCAGGACATTATTACCCAGACCACAGGCATGCATCACGGTGATTTCGCTTTCAGTATAGAGTTTACTGTAGGTCATCAGCAGCCCGAGGAAGAGGCTCAGCGGCAGAATAAGCTGCGCCATCTCCGGGATACCCAGCCCCAGCAGCGACACGACGAGTCCGGCCGGGATGCTGCCTTCAACGGCGGCACCCAGGACTTCAACCAGTTTTTGACAAAAGAAGATAAGCAACAGGATAAACAGAATCGCAATCTGTGCTTTTAATGTTTCTCTTACCAGATATCTAATAATGATCACGCTTAATACGCCTGTGAAAACTTGTGTTTTTGCATGAAAATAGCTAACTTCGTTCTGTGTTGACTATTTGTGTGCATTATTTTGCCGGCCTGAGGATGATTCCGGTATCAGACTACGTTTTTTCCTTCCTGTCAGGAAAGAAACGGAATTTTCATGAGATTCAGGACTCATAAAGTGCGCACACAGCTTATCATAAACTGTTTATAATCGATGGTGCAGATTAGTGCGAACGCTACATTTTAGCGGCAGCAGATGTCTTTGTCTTTAAGATTCAGGAGAGCGCATGGAGTTTAGTGTAAAAAGCGGCAGCCCGGAAAAGCAGCGCAGTGCTTGTATTGTGGTCGGGGTTTTCGAACCGCGTCGTCTGTCTCCTGTCGTGGAGCAGCTCGATAAAATCAGCGACGGCTACATCAGTGCTCTGCTGCGCCGCGGCGAGCTGGAGGGCAAGGTCGGGCAGTCACTGCTTCTGCACCATGTCCCGAATGTCCTGTCCGAGCGTATCCTGTTAATCGGCTGCGGGAAAGAACGTGAACTGGATGAACGCCAGTACAAACAGATTATCCGGACGACCATCAATACCCTGAATGAAACCGGGTCAATGGAAGCCGTCTGTTTTCTGACCGAGTTACATGTCAAAGGCCGCAATAACTACTGGAAAGTCCGGCAGGCGGTCGAAACAGCCAAAGAATCTCTCTATGTCTTTGATCAGCTGAAAAGTAACAAAACCGAATTACGCCGTCCGCTGCGCAAGCTGGTCTTCAATGTACCGACCCGCCGCGAACTGCCGACCGGTGAGAAAGCAATCAGCCACGGTCTGGCGATTGCCGCCGGTATCAAAGCTGCGAAAGATCTGGCCAATATGCCGCCGAATATCTGTAATGCCGCTTACCTGGCATCTCAGGCGCGTCAGCTGGCAGACAGCAACTCTCCGGTGCTCAGTACCCGGGTGATCGGCGAAGAGCAGATGAAAGAGCTGGGGATGCTGGCCTATCTGGCTGTCGGCCAGGGGTCACGCAATGAATCCCTGATGTCGGTGATTGAATATAAAGGCAATCCGGATCCGGAAGCGCGTCCGATCGTGTTAGTCGGCAAAGGCCTGACCTTTGACTCCGGCGGTATTTCCATCAAACCGGCTGACAGCATGGATGAGATGAAATACGACATGTGCGGCGCGGCAACCGTCTACGGTGTGATGCGTGTGGTCGCTGAGCTGGGTTTACCACTCAATGTGATCGGGATTCTCGCAGGCTGTGAAAACATGCCGGGCGGCAATGCCTATCGTCCGGGGGATATCCTCACCACCATGTCCGGCCAGACGGTGGAAGTGCTCAATACCGATGCGGAAGGCCGCCTGGTACTGTGTGACACCCTGACCTACGCCGAGCGTTTTGATCCGGAAACCGTGATCGACATCGCCACACTGACCGGTGCCTGTATGGTCGCACTCGGTAACCACTTCAGCGGCCTGATGGCAAACCACAATCCGCTGGCGCACGAGTTACTGAATGCCTCTGAACAGGCGGGTGACCGCGCATGGCGTCTGCCGCTGGCAGAAGAGTTCTACGAGCAGATCGAGTCTAATTTTGCGGATCTGGCAAACACCGGCGGCCGTCTCGGCGGCGCTATCACCGCGGGCTGCTTCCTGTCCCGTTTTGCCACCCGTTATAACTGGGCGCATCTGGATATCGCCGGCACCGCATGGCGCTCCGGAAAAAATAAAGGTGCAACAGGCCGTCCGGTTGCACTGCTGTCACAATTCCTGTTAAATCGTGCGGGTATCAGCACCGACGACTGACCGGAATTGCCGGGCCCTTGCGGCCCGGAAAAAGCATAAAGGTAACGGGGGATTGTGCTATCCTGAGCAATCCCCTTTTCTGCTATCAGAGATATTATGAAAAACGCCACCTTCTACCTGATGGAACAGCCATCCCCGTTTGATGACCTTGAGGCCCACGAGTGGCTGACCTGTCATCTGGCGGGTGAAGCCTGGCGCAACGGAAAACGGGTGCTTATCGCCTGTGAGTCACAACAGCAGGCGGAAAAACTGGATGAAGCCCTCTGGGCGCGGGAGCCCGATGCCTTTGTTCCGCATAATTTAGCCGGGGAGGGGCCGCGTTACGGCGCACCGGTCGAGCTGTGCTGGCCGCAGAAACGGGGAAATTCACCGCGTGATTTGCTGATAGCCCTGCTGCCGCAGTTCACAGATTTTGCGACAACCTTCCGTGAAGTGATAGACTTTGTGCCTATCGATGAACACTTAAAACAGTTGGCGCGCGAGCGATATAAAATCTATCGCAGCGTCGGCTTTACGATGACCATGGCCACGCCGCCAGCTTACTGATAAACAAAGATTAAAAATGGAAAAGACAACCGACAACCAACAGGCCTGCGAGCCGTCCCTGGATAAAACCTATAATCCAACGGAAATCGAAGGTCCTCTTTATACCCACTGGGAAAAAAGCGGCTATTTCAAACCAAACGGCAGAACAGACAAAGAAAGCTTCTGTATCGTGATCCCGCCGCCGAACGTCACCGGTAACCTGCATATGGGCCATGCTTTCCAGCAGACCATTATGGATACCATGATCCGCTACCAGCGCATGCAGGGCAAAAACACCCTGTGGCAGTCAGGGACTGACCACGCCGGTATCGCGACACAGATGGTTGTTGAACGCAAGATCGCCGCAGAAGAAGGCAAAACCCGTCACGATTACGGCCGCGAAGGTTTTATCGATAAAATCTGGGAATGGAAAGCGGAATCCGGCGGTAATATCTCCAACCAGATGCGCCGTCTGGGTAACTCCGTGGACTGGGAGCGCGAGCGCTTCACCATGGACGACGGCCTGTCAGCTGCGGTAAAAGAGGCGTTTGTCCGCCTGTATAAAGATAACCTGATTTACCGCGGAAAACGCCTGGTTAACTGGGACCCGAAACTGCACACCGCAATTTCTGACCTGGAAGTGGAAAACCGCGAAGTCAAAGGTTTCATGTGGCATATCCGTTATCCGCTTGCGGACGGCGCGAAAACCGCAGACGGTAAAGATTACCTGGTGGTCGCCACCACGCGTCCGGAAACCATGCTCGGTGATACCGGCGTGGCCGTTAACCCGGAAGATCCGCGTTACAAAGATCTGATCGGCAAAGAAATCATTCTGCCGATCGTCAACCGCCGCATTCCGATCCTCGGTGATGAACACGCGGATATGGAAAAAGGCACCGGTTGTGTGAAAATCACCCCGGCACACGACTTCAACGACTATGAAGTCGGTAAACGCCACCAGCTGACCATGATTAACATCATGGACTTCGACGGCAACATCCGCACTGAAGCGGAAGTGTTTGATACCAACGGCGAAGTGACTGACGCCTGCAGCAGTGAAATCCCGGCCGCTTACCGTGGCATGGAGCGTTTCGCCGCCCGTAAAGCGATCGTTAAAGAGTTCGAAGAGCTCGGCCTGCTGGAAGAGATCAAACCGCACGACCTGACCGTACCTTACGGCGATCGCGGCGGCGTGGTTATCGAACCGATGCTGACCGACCAGTGGTATGTGCGCACTGCCCCGCTGGCAAAAGAAGCCATCAAAGCGGTGGAAGACGGCGATATTCAGTTCGTGCCGAAGCAGTACGAAAACATGTACTTCTCCTGGATGCGTGATATTCAGGACTGGTGTATCTCCCGTCAGCTGTGGTGGGGCCACCGTATCCCGGCCTGGTATGACAATCAGGGCAACGTGTATGTCGGCCGCGACGAAGACGAAGTCCGCCGTGAGAACAATATCCCGGCGATGGTTGAACTACGCCAGGATGAAGACGTGCTGGATACCTGGTTCTCCTCCGGTCTGTGGACGTTCTCAACCCTGGGCTGGCCGGAAAATACCCCGGAACTGAAAGCATTCCACCCGACCAGCGTACTGGTCAGCGGCTTCGACATCATTTTCTTCTGGATCGCCCGCATGATCATGATGACCATGCACTTCATCAAAGATGAAAACGGCAAATCGCAGATCCCGTTCAAAACCATCTACATGACGGGTCTGATCCGTGATGAGGAAGGTCAGAAGATGTCGAAATCCAAAGGGAACGTTATTGACCCGCTGGATATGATCGACGGTATCTCTCTGCCTGAACTGCTGGAAAAACGCACCGGTAACATGATGCAGCCGCAGATGGCGGAAAAAATCGCCAAACGGACTGAAAAACAGTTCCCTGAAGGGATCGAAGCACACGGTACCGATGCCCTGCGCTTTACCCTGGCGGCGCTGGCCTCTACCGGCCGCGATATCAACTGGGATATGAAACGTCTGTCCGGTTACCGTAACTTCTGTAACAAGCTGTGGAACGCCAGCCGTTTCGTGCTGATGAATACCGAAGAGAAAGACTGCGGTCTGAACGGCGGTGAGATGGAATTTTCCCTGGCCGACCGCTGGATCCTGGCAGAATACAACAATACCGTGAAAGCCTACCGCGAAGCGCTGGATACCTACCGCTTTGATATTGCATCCAATATTCTGTATGAATTCACCTGGAACCAGTTCTGTGACTGGTATCTTGAGCTGTCCAAACCGGCCGTTCATAAAGGTACCGATGCCCAGAAACGTGCAGCACGTCATACCCTGATCACGGTACTGGAATCCCTGCTGCGCCTCGCACACCCGATTATTCCGTTTATCACGGAAACTATCTGGCAGCGCGTGAAAGTGGTTACCGGTGCGGAAGGCGATACCATCATGCTGCAGCCGTTCCCGGAATACGATGCTTCTCTGAATGACGAGCAGGCACTGCGTGACCTGGAGTGGATCAAAGAGACAATCGTTGCGGTACGTAATATTCGTGCTGAAATGAATATCGCACCAAGCAAGCCGCTGGAAGTGATGCTGCGCGGGGCAAGTGCTGATGCACAACGCCGTGTTGCGGAAAACAGCAACTTCCTGAAAGCGATGGCGCGTCTGGAATCCGTCCGTGTGATGGCCGAAGGCGAAACCGCACCGGTGTGTGTGACCAAGCTGGTGGAAGGCGCGGAAATCCTGATCCCGATGGCTGATCTTATCAATAAAGACGACGAACTGGCGCGTCTGGATAAAGAGCTGGAAAAAACGGAGAAAGAGATCGCGGCTATCGAAGGCAAACTGGCGAATGACGGCTTTGTCAGCCGTGCGCCGGAAGCAGTCGTAACCAAAGAGCGCGAGCGTCTTGCGGCAAACCGTGAAGCGAAAGAAAAACTGATTGCTCAGAAAGCGACGATCGCTGCATTGTGATCGTCACTGAACAGCAAAAACAATCCCGTTAACGGGTTCATGCCGGTCACCTCAGGTGACCGGCATTATTTTCAGTGAATAACGCGATGATATAACATCTTATTACATGGATATTTAAAAAGGACTATTTCGTGCTGACGTCATTACGATCGTATACCCTTTCCGTTTTCCTGTTTTTATTTACCGGCTTTCTGGCAGCCTCACCGTTATTTGCCTCTTCATTTGAACTGCGGGATGAAACCCTGGCTGAAGCACATCAGCGGTTTAAAACAAACATTACCGAACAAAGTTTTGATAATACCGATGCTCCCTGGCAGGCACCTTCCGATATATTCAATCTTATCACTTACCCTGCAAAAGCAGGGAATATGTTCGCTTATTTAACACCGCCACCGGCAAAAGAAAATACCCGGCTGCCTGCGGTAATATGGCTTAACGGCGGCTATGGCGGCATTGGTGGTGATGACTATTTCTGGCAGCCGAAACCGGTTAATAATGATCAGACTGCCGCAACGTTTCGTGATCCTGAGATAGTACTGATAATCCCGAGTTTTCGCGGTGAAAATACCAATCCGGGTCGTTATGAGATGTTCTTCGGTGAAATAGAAGATATTGAATCAGCGAGGCAGTATTTAACAACACTCCCTTATGTCGATCCGGATCGTATTTATATTGCCGGTCACAGCACAGGCGGTACAAAAGCATTACTCGCCAGTGAATACAGCGATAAGTTCAGAGCCGTTTTTTCATTAGGTGGTATTCCGGATCTGAAGCTGCGTACTGCACACAGTATGTCTGTTGCTATTCCATTCGATACAAGTAACGAGGAAGAATTTAATGTGCGGTCGGTATATCGCTATATTAAATCCATCAAACGCCCGACCTTCTACTTTGAAGGCGGTGACTATATGTGGCAAGAATTTGCCGATATGCAAAGGGACGCAAAGCAGAATCGTATTCCGTTGTATATTTATCATATAAAAAATGGTGATCACTTTGATATTATTGTTCCTGTCAGCCAGTTAATTAAAAAGAAAATACTCAGCGATACTGATACCAGTAAAGAAACAAATATCCGGTTTACGAAAAAAGATATTGAATGGATCAATCAGCAGATCCGCTGACACAGACGTAAAAAGTATTTATACCTGATACCGGTCACCAGGCGTGGCCGGTATGCCCCTCTAATTCCGCAGTCACCTGTTTACTTTGCGTGATAATTATTTATTATCATATTTATCGTTTCATACGATATCCACAGTAATCGCCCCTCAGGTTTATCCCCAGGCTTTACTTTTCACAATAAAAATAATGAGATAATGATATCCATGACAAGCAGCACAACAGAAAACTACACCCTCCGTCTGATCCGCCCGGAAGATAACCCCGGTATCGCACAGGTTATCCGTGAGGTCTCTGCTGAACACGGCCTGACCGCAGACAAAGGCTTTGCGGTCGCTGACCCGATTCTGGACACGTTATACGAGGTTTACAGCCAGCCGCGTGCCGCCTACTGGGTCATTGAAATGGATGGAGAGATCCTCGGCGGCGGCGGCGTTTCCGGCCTTGCCGGTGGTGACGGGAAAACGGCGGAATTACAGAAAATGTATCTCTCTTCCCGACTGCGCGGCAAAGGTCTGGCGAAAAAAATCGCCCTTCAGGCGCTCGAATTTGCTGAAGCGGAAGGCTACCGCCAGTGTTACCTGGAAACCACTGCCGATCTTCAGGCTGCGATTACGCTGTATGAAAAACTCGGGTTTATCTTCCTTGATGCCCCGCTGGGCGACACCGGCCACAGCGACTGTGAAGTCCGGATGCTGAAAGTCTTTTGAAAATTCCCGGTGCTTTTCTGATAGTTTCTCTCCGCTGTTTCTCTTACAGTCACTGCATATGTGATGGATATCACGTTTTATAACTGACAGACAGGAGATCAGGATGATCAGCACGATTCACGGAATGAATGACCTGTTATGTACCGCCGTAACGCTGAAAGCACCGGCAGAACGGCCGGTCTGCCGCATACAGGACGATGAACAGACAGAGATACAACAGAAAGGATGGCAGGGAGAGAGCCGCAGCCCGCAGCTCAGAACACAGCAAGGCCCGGTCCTTTATCAGACCATTGAGGCGATGAAAGAGGCGGAAGATGATATCAATATTCAGGATATTGAATTTTTAGGCTGTGCGCCGTTGCGACCGATGGTACGTGATAATCAGGCCGACTCACGGCGTGAACGCACTGCCCCGCTGAAGTCTGTTTTTTCAGTCACCGCCTGACCGGCAGACACAAAAAACCCCGATAATCGGTTGTCCAACTATCGGGGGTCACTTCACGCGGCAGGTTTTTCATGTCTGATGATCAGTGTAACGGCGCCTCATCAGCATCGTCGTCGTCATCTTCATCTTCGGCATCCGGGTCTTCGAAATAGGTGCCCCAGCCGTCGTAATCCACATCCATTTTTTCTGCCAGACGCGCCAGCTGCTCGACCTGAGCATCGATATGTTCCGCCGTCAGCCCGCATTCACTGATGATATCGCAGCATAACACCACCTGGCCGCCTTCCACTTCCAGCTCCTCGGCGTCCGTCACTTCATAACCCAGTTTGAATGCTTCAACTGCCGCTTTTTCCAGCTTGTCGTAATTCTCACTCGAAAAATGGTGTTCAATGGTGTATTGCGCATCAGGATCGCTGCCGTCTTCCAGCAGTTCTGCAATAATCGCACGGGTTTCTTCGCGCTGCTCTTCTAAAAACGCATCTAATTCTGACATGGCCATGTCCTCTGATAAGTGATACCCGCGCATTCTCCCACAGCCGCGCCAATTGAGCCACCCATAATAAAAAAGAATTTCCCGCCGGTGTTGCAATTGAATTTTTATTGATTTATGTTGAATATAAATTCACCGGAGAAACAACTATGAACCCATTTTATCAACAGTCATTTTTGCGGTTGCTTGACTATAAACCTGCCGATATTGAAGAACTGCTCAATCTTTCTGCTTATCTGAAACATGCCAAAAAAACCGGCTCGGAACAGCCGCTGATGAAAGGCAAAAATATTGCGCTGATTTTTGAAAAAGACTCCACCCGGACCCGCTGTGCCTTTGAAGTAGGTGCTTACGATCAGGGCGCACAGGTGACATATCTGGGATCATCCGGCAGTCAGATAGGCCACAAAGAATCGATCAAAGATACCGCCAGAGTGCTGGGCCGGATGTATGACGGCATTCAGTTTCGCGGCTATTCCCAGAAATCCGCCGAAGCGCTGGCACAATATGCCGGGGTTCCTGTCTGGAACGGGCTGACCGATGAGTTTCATCCGACACAGCTGATTGCGGATTTACTGACGATTCAGGAGCATGTGAAAAAACCGCTGTCCGACGTGAAATTTGCATATTTAGGCGATGCCCGTAATAACATGGGAAACACCATTGCTGAAATGGCCGCCGTAACCGGGATGGATGTCCGTCTGGTGGCACCGGCCGGGTGTCAGCCGTCAGAAACCCTTATCGCACAGTGCCGCAAAGCCGCTGAACTCACCGGCGGTAAAATCACCCTGACCGCCGATGTGGCAGAGGGCGTAAAAGATGCGGATGTGCTGTACACCGATGTGTGGGTCTCCATGGGCGAGGCGAAAGAGGTCTGGGCAGAGCGGATTAAACTGCTGACACCGTATCAGGTAAATCAGGATGTGGTGGATAAAACGGGCAATCCGGATGTTATCTTTATGCACTGCCTGCCGGCATTCCACGATACGGAAACCACCATGGGGCAATCCCTCGCGAAAGAATATGGTTTTACCAGCGGGATTGAGGTCACCAATGAGGTATTTGAATCAAAACACAGCGTGGTGTTTGACCAGGCAGAAAACCGGCTGCATTCCATCAAAGCGGTGATGGTTGCATCTCTTTCAAAAAACATACAATTTTAGATTCACCGGCAGCGTTGCATAAATTTCACCCGAAAAAGTGATGCCAAACGCTTGCGCCCGCTTGCAGGTTGCGTATAATGCCCCGCAATTTTGTCGGGAGGAAACAATGGTCATTGTGATTATCAGCACCGTAAAACCGGTGCCGGACAATGTGACATATCACGGACAGCCGCAGTGCGGCAATGTTTTCCATTCCCCCGTATTTATTTCAGAACCCCTCAATTGAGGGGTTTTTTTTTGCCTGGCCGAACACATGAGGAGACCCCAATGGCAAATCCGTTATACCTGCGCGATATCATCTCGATTAACGATCTCAGTCGTGATGAGCTGGAACTGGTATTAAACACTGCCGCGGCGCTGAAACAACGCCCTCAGCCTGAATTACTGAAGCACAAGGTGATCGCCAGCTGCTTCTTCGAGGCCTCAACCCGCACGCGGCTTTCCTTTGAAACCGCCATTCAGCGTCTGGGCGCGTCTGTTGTCGGCTTTTCAGACAGCAGCAACACCTCGCTGGGCAAAAAAGGTGAAACCCTGGCGGATACCATGAGCGTGATCAGTCAGTACGCGGATGCCATCGTGATGCGCCACCCGCAGGAAGGTGCGGCACGTCTGGTATCAGAGTTCTCCGGTAAGGTGCCGGTGATCAACGCCGGTGACGGTGCAAACCAGCATCCGACACAGACCCTGCTCGACCTGTTTACCATTCAGGAAACCCAGGGGCGTCTTGAAAACCTGCATATCGCCATGGTCGGTGACCTGAAATACGGGCGCACGGTACATTCGCTGTCACAGGCGCTGTCAAAATTCAGCGGCAACCACCTGCATTTTATTGCCCCGCAGGCACTGGCAATGCCGAATCACATCCTGCATATGCTGGATGAAAACGGCGTGGCGTACAGCGAACATCATTCTATTGATGAGGTACTTCCGCAGCTGGATGTGCTGTATATGACCCGCGTGCAGAAAGAGCGCCTCGATCCGTCGGAATACGCCAATGTCAAAGCCCAGTTTGTGCTGCGGGCGGCTGATCTGGCCAATGTGAAACCGAACCTGAAAGTGCTGCACCCGCTGCCGCGCATCGATGAGATAACCCCGGATGTGGATAAAACGCCTTACGCGTACTACTTCCAGCAGGCCGGAAACGGGATCTTTGCCCGTCAGGCGTTGTTATCTCTGGTGTTAAACGAAACTTTCCCGGCTTAAGGAGCACATCATGACTCAGGATCATAAATTACTGGTTGAAGCCATCAAATGCGGTACCGTTATCGACCATATCCCGGCAAATGTGGGATTTAAACTGCTCTCCTTTTTCCGCCTGACCGAGACGAACAGCCGTATTACTATCGGGCTGAACCTGCCGTCCAACAATATGGGGCGTAAAGATTTGATTAAACTGGAAGATACCTTCCTGACCCCGGAACAGGCCAACCAGCTCGGCTTTTATTCCCCGAAAGCCACAATTAATATTATCGAAGATTATCAGGTGGTTAAAAAATTGCCGATTAACCTGCCGGAGCGGATTGAAGGGGTGATTGTCTGCCCGAACAGCAACTGCATCAGTCACAATGAGCCAGTGGAAAGCAGCTTCACTGTTAAGTCCATTGCACAGGAAATTGTGTTAATCTGTAAGTACTGTGAGAAAGAATTTGATCACCACGCAATCATTAATAACCAATAAGATAGATCCAGGTCAGTTGTCCGGGAAAATCAGACGATTATAATGAGGGCGTTTTTAAAAGCTTAACAGCAATAATCATCCTACAGGAGTCCGTAATGACTAAAGTAATCGCAACAGAAAACGCACCAGCAGCAATCGGCCCATACGTCCAGGCAGTAGACCTGGGTAACATGGTAATGACTTCAGGTCAGATCCCTGTTGATCCGAAAACCGGTGCCGTTGCCGACGATGTTAAAGCGCAGGCGCGTCAGTCACTGAACAACATCAAAGCTATCATCGAACAGGCTGGTCTGAAGGTTACGGATATCGTGAAAACAACTGTTTTCGTTAAAGACCTGAACGACTTTGCTACTGTAAACGCAGAATACGCGGCTTTCTTTGATGAGCACAAAGCAGTATACCCTGCACGTTCTTGTGTTGAAGTTGCGCGTCTGCCAAAAGACGTTAAATTAGAAATCGAAGCAATCGCAGTCCGTAAATAATTACTGCGTTTTCTGAGAACGTCAGTAAAAAGCCACCTCTGCAAGAGGTGGCTCTGAACAGAGCCCCTTTACAGGGGCTCTGTCTGTTATGCATCATAAGAATATGTATTATTATTTTTAATTAAACTGTTTTTACGCTGGTATTAATAACACTTACAAAGTAATCAGCCATCTTCTTCCGTGATATAGCGATATATTATAATACAAAACCGCTGCCCTGTTTTCAGCAAATAAATGAATACCATTGATAAACCGATTACATTAACGGTATATGAAATCACGGAAGAAATCTGATTTCATTCCGGAGACTGAAAGTGAATATTGCTTTTACAGAGATGCTTACAGACAAAAGCGGTCAATTATAGTCTCTTATTCACAAATAAACCACCTACTGTTTATTTCATAACCTTGATACAATTTGCCATAATAATATTGTTTATCATTTTTCATTGCTTTTCAATAAGAATCTGAAATGTTTCAGGCGTAAATATCAACGGTAAGTATCGGCATTAATGATCTTCTGTCATAAATGGTATCCTATAACCGGTTTTTGTCATTAAAATGCTAATTCAAGGTGGAATATGTTAGAAAAAGTAAAAATATCAACAGGAATGCTCTTTATCCTGATCGCGTTTCTTTTGATGCAACTTATATCATCATTTTATTTTTTCAGGTTTATAAACTCACAGAATGAAATAAATAATACGATGACCGTTCAGTCAGAAAAAACCCATGTACTCGACCGTGTCTGGATTGGTTTTTTAGAGAACCGATCATTACTTAATATTATATCCAAAGGTGTAATGAAAGGCGTTTATGAAAATGACGAACAAAAGAACAAACGACTTGATTATGCTGAAGAACAAGTAGAAAAAACAAAATCAGATTGGTCAGAATTTAAATCAATGCCGACAAAATTTGGTGAAGACCTTGAAAGCAAAATGGATGCTGCTTTTAATGAATATCATGGTGCCCAGCTTGAGCTAATTCATTATTTACGCAACAACAGGTTAGATGATTTTGATAACCAACCTACCAGTGACTATCAGAATACATTCGGGAAATTATATGAGAATTATTATGCTGAAGATGTTATTTATCATGACAACCTTATTCAGAATAGTAAAAGTAATGAAACACTGACAATATGGATAACAATATTACTGCTTGTCAGCATTTGTATTACTATCATTTTAGTCTGGTTTGGTATTCGTCGTTTACTTATTTTACCTATGAATCACTTCCTGGAAAGCATTCAGCATATTGCAAAAGGTAATCTGATAAGACCGATTGATGTGACAGGGAGTTATGAAATCAAAAAACTGTCTGAAACATTGCGTGACATGCAGAACGAGCTTTCCAAAACGGTCAGTGATGTCCGTGATGGTGCCAATGCGATTTACAGCGGC
>NZ_JAODZS010000018.1:0-96377 GCF_029835375.1 Morganella sp. GD04133
CTGATGTGATGCAGGGTTTTTTGTGTCCGGAGAAAAGTAATCAGGCTTTTGCCAGATACGCTTCGATAGACTTCTGAATATGCTCTGAATCCAGGCCCATATCGCTGCGGATCTCTTCCTGGTCGCCCTGCGGCACATAGCTGTCCGGCAGGCCGATATTGAGCACCGGCACCGGCTTGCGCTGCGCCATCAGGAACTCATTCACACCACTGCCTGCACCGCCCATAACGGCGTTTTCCTCGACGGTCACCAGGGTGTCATGACGTGCTGCCATTTCCAGGATCAGGGCTTCATCCAGCGGTTTGACAAAACGCATATCCACCACGGTGGCGTTCAGGTTTTCCGCTGCTTTCAGCACTTCTTCCAGCAGGGTACCGAAGACCAGAATCGCGGTTTTTTCCCCTTCACGGCGCACAACACCTTTACCGATCTCAATCTGAGCCAATGGCTGAAGTGTGGCACCACAGCCGCCGCCGCGCGGATAACGCACCGCCACCGGGCCTTTGCCGTAGTGATAGCCGGTGTGCAGCATCTGGCGGCACTCGTTTTCATCACTCGGGGTCATGATCACCATGTTCGGCAGGATGCGCAGGAAGGAGAGATCAAACGCTCCCTGGTGTGTCGGGCCGTCGTTACCGACAATCCCGGCGCGGTCAATAGCAAACAGCACCGGCAGTTTCTGGATCGCGACATCGTGGATCACCTGGTCGTAGGCGCGCTGCAGGAAGCTGGAGTAAATCGCAACAACCGGCTTGTAACCGCCGATAGCCAGCCCGGCGGCAAAGGTGACAGAGTGCTGTTCAGCAATCGCGACATCAAAATACTGATCCGGGAAGGATTTGGAGAAGCGTACCATACCGGAACCTTCGCGCATGGCGGGGGTGATCGCCATCAGTTTCGGGTCGTGTTCTGCTTCTTCACACAGCCAGTCACCGAAGATTTTTGAGAAGGTCGGTTTGGACGATTTGCTTTTCGGCAGTGTGCCGGTTGACGGATCAAACTGCGGCACGGCGTGCCAGCTGATCGGATCTTTTTCAGCCGGTTCATAACCGCGCCCTTTTTT
Source organism: Morganella sp. GD04133 (assembly GCF_029835375.1). Classification (NCBI taxonomy): domain Bacteria; kingdom Pseudomonadati; phylum Pseudomonadota; class Gammaproteobacteria; order Enterobacterales; family Morganellaceae; genus Morganella; species Morganella sp. GD04133. The sequence goes on from NZ_JAODZS010000018.1 coordinate 1,064, forward strand.
CGTCATAATATGCAGGAACTGAGGACCTTTCAGGTCACGCATATTTTTCAGCGTCTGGATCAGCGCAAGCACGTCGTGTCCGTCCACCGGCCCGATGTAATTGAAGCCCAGCTCTTCAAAGAAGGTGCTCGGCACCACCATGCCTTTGATGTGCTCTTCGGTTTTCTTCAGCAGATCCTTGATAGGCGGCAGGCCGGAGAACACTTTTTTGCCGCCTTCACGCAGCGTGGTGTAAAGCTTGCCGGAAAGCAGCTGCGCCAGGTGGTTATTGAGGGCACCGACGTTTTCGGAGATGGACATCTCGTTGTCGTTGAGGATCACCAGCATGTCGGATTTGATATCCCCGCCGTGGTTCATTGCCTCAAAGGCCATACCGGCAGTAATCGCACCATCACCGATCACACAGACGGTTTTGCGGTTGCGTCCCTCACGGGCAGCGGCAACCGCCATCCCGACACCGGCACTGATGGAGGTGGAGGAATGGCCGACACTCAGTACATCATATTCACTCTCTTCGCGCCACGGGAAGGCGTGCAGCCCGTTTTTATGGCGGATAGTGTCAATACGGTCGCGGCGTCCGGTCAGGATCTTGTGCGGATAGGCCTGATGGCCGACATCCCAGATCAGGTTATCAAACGGCGTCTGATAGACATAATGGAGTGCCACGGTCAGTTCAATCGTGCCGAGACCGGAGGCAAAATGCCCGCTGGAACGGCTGACGCTGTTTAACAGATATTGCCGCAGTTCATCGCAGAGTTTCGGTAAACTCTCTTTCGGTAACAGACGCAAATCATCGGGCGTCTCAACGAGTGCCAAAGTCGGATATTTAGCGATATCAATACTCATGTAATGCTCACTAATTCTTATTAAAGTTTCTGAAAATACCGGAACGTGCCGGACGGATTAGCTGTTACGTTCAATCACAAAATTAGCAAGTTCACGCAGGGTTGCTGTGTTGTAATGATGTTCTTCAAGCTGTGAAAGCGCAGCCAGTGACTCCTGATAAAGCGCCTGTGCTTTATCCTGAGCTGCCTGCAGCCCGAGCAGCGCCGGATAGGTGCTCTTCCCGTGCGCGGCGTCGCTGCCCTGGCTTTTTCCGATCACATCCGTATGACCGATAACATCCAGAATGTCATCCTGAACCTGAAACGCCAGGCCGATAGCCTGTGCGTAAGTGTCGAGAGCCGGTAATGCGGCATAACCTGCCTCACCGGCACTCATTGCGCCCATGCGGACGGAAGCACGGATTAAAGCACCGGTCTTATGGTTGTGTATTTGTTCCAGCGCATGAATACCGATGTTTTTTCCTTCTGCTGCCAGATCAAGCGCCTGGCCACCGCACATTCCGCCAAGACCGGCGGCATCGGCCAGTTCGGCGATCATCGCCAGACGGTCTTCCGGGCGGACATCCGGCATCGGCCGCGCCGCGAGGATTGCGAATGCCTGGGTTTGCAGGGCGTCACCTGCCAGAATGGCATTCGCTTCACCAAAGGCGACGTGGCAGGTCGGTTTGCCGCGGCGCAGTGTGTCGTCATCCATGGCCGGTAAATCGTCATGGATCAGGGAATAGGCGTGAATACACTCAATCGCTGCCGCCGGGGCATCCAGGTTTTCAGCCGTCACACCAAACATCTCACCGGTGGCGTACACCAGGAACGGGCGCAGACGTTTTCCGCCGAGCAGGGCACCGTAATGCATGGCTTTACCCATGTCGGTGGCGGCAAACGGCAGTGTGGTCAGGATCTCATCAAGAACGTGATCAACACGCTCTCTGGCCTGTGTCAGTTGGTTGCGGAATGTTTCGGGAGTTTGTTCTGGCATGGTCATTCTCGTTCACACAGGGAACCGCCGGATCCGGGCGGTCAGTCATTTTCAGGTGTAAAATCGCTCAGCGGGGCGTTTTCATCATCATTAAGCAGGATCTGAACCCGCTGTTCGGCTGCCATCAGGGTTTTCTGGCTGGTGCGCGTCAGTGCGATACCGCGTTCAAACTCGGCCAGGGCTTCTTCCAGTGGCAGGTTACCCGCTTCCAGGCGGGTGACGATCCCTTCAAGGGCATCGAGTGATGCTTCAAAGCTCAGTGCATCGGTTTTCATTGCGGATGTTTTTTTGGTCATGGTCTGTTTTTCACTGATGTTGCATTTATGTCGCAAATAATTCCTAGTTTACACTTTTCAGTGAAAATTGTGCCTTTCATTTACGATTTTTACGGGGCAGATCGAGATATGGTGATATACTGACGCCTTTCAATTTCATCAACGGGGATTGCCGCTGCCTGACGCCGGCTGCTCCGTCCTTTGCAAATCAAGCCGATAGCCAGTAAACCGTTATGAAGTTTATCATTAAATTATTTCCTGAAATTACCATCAAAAGCCAGAGTGTCCGCCTGCGCTTTATTAAAATTCTGACCAGTAATATCCGCAATGTGCTTAAGGATCTGGCCGAAGACGTGGCGGTTGTCCGTCACTGGGACTATCTTGAAGTCCGCGTGAAGAAAGAAGAGCTTGGTGAGGGGGTGGCTGACCGCCTGACCCGCATTCCCGGTATCCACCATATTTTACAGGTGGAAGAGCGTGCATTTACCGATCTGCATAATATCTATGAGCAGACGTTTGAGATGTATGCCGCATCACTGGAAAATAAAACCTTCTGTGTCCGCGCCAAGCGCCGTGGTAAGCACCCGTTCAGCTCCATCGAGCTGGAGCGCTATGTCGGCGGCGGCCTGAACCAGCATATTCCGTCCGCTAAGGTGAAACTGACGCATCCGGATGTGACGGTGAATCTGGAAGTGGAAGATGACAAACTGATCCTCGTGGTACGCCGTCTGGAAGGGATCGGCGGTTTCCCGATCGGGACTCAGGAAGATGTGTTATCTCTGATCTCCGGCGGGTTCGATTCCGGTGTCTCCAGTTATATGCTGATGCGCCGTGGTTGCCGCGTTCATTACTGCTTCTTTAATTTAGGCGGTGCGGCACATGAAATCGGTGTGAAACAGGTGGCGCATTACCTGTGGAACCGCTTCGGCAGCTCGCACAAAGTCCGTTTTGTGGCGGTGAACTTTGAGCCGGTGGTGGCGGAAATCCTGGAAAAAGTGGATGACGGCCAGATGGGCGTGGTGCTCAAGCGGATGATGGTCCGTGCGGCATCCCGTGTTGCGGAACGCTATGGCGTGCAGGCGATTGTGACCGGCGAAGCGCTGGGACAGGTTTCCAGCCAGACGCTGACTAACCTGCGCATGATCGACAACGCGACTGACACTCTGGTGTTGCGTCCGCTGATCTCTCACGACAAAGAAACCATTATCAATCTCGCCCGTCAGATCGGTACTGAAGATTTTGCCCGTACCATGCCGGAATTCTGCGGCGTGATCTCGAAAAACCCGACAGTGAAAGCGGTGAAAGAGAAAATCGAAGCCGAAGAAGAGAAATTCGACTTTGCGATTCTGGATGATGTGGTACTCAACGCGCAGAACATGGATATCCGTGTGATCGCACAGCAGAGTGAGCAGCAGGTCACTGAAGTGGAGATGGTGTCTGAACTGTCTGCCACCGATGTGGTGCTGGATATCCGTTCGCCGGATGAACAGGAATCACATCCGCTGAAAATTGAGGGGACCGAAGTGCGCACACTGCCGTTCTACAAACTCAGCACTCAGTTCGGTGATTTACCGGCGGAGACCACTTATCTGCTCTATTGCGATCGCGGAGTGATGAGCCGTCTGCAGGCGCTTTATCTGGCAGAGCAGGGCTATACCAATGTGAAGGTGTACCGTCCCTGAGTCACCGCTGTCATTTATTTCTGAACCCCGTCTCTGAGGAGCCGGGGTTTTTTATTGTCTTTTTTCAGAGTGTAAGGGATACCGTTGTGCCTGTTCAGACTCTATGCTGTCCGGCAGCAACATCCATTACTGACGGGGTTTCAGCATGAAAAACAGTGCGGTTCAGGCACCGGCAAGCCGTTTTATCTATTTTATTGTTATTGTGGTGGTGCTCCTTCAGGGGCTCACACTGAATGCAACATCCGATTACCTTATCCGCAGTTCGTGGCAGGTACCGGGGTCACTGGTCTGGCTGCCGATGCTGCTGGCGCTGTTTGTGCCGACGGTATTCAGTTATCTGATCAACCGGTTTTCCTCTGCGGCTCTCTGGGCAGGGCTGGTTCTGACGGCGGCTCTCTGTGTCTGGATGAATTACTGGTATCTGAGTGAGGCAACGGCGGGTCACACCCGGGAACTTTCTTCGCTGATCCCGCTGCTGGTATTGCTGTTCTGGCTGATCCTGCCGTGGTTGCAGCAGCGGCAGTCCTCAGGTTCACGGAACCCGGATTATGCGCTGCTGACGGAACAGTATGTCAGAAACACCGTGCTGGGTGCGCTGGCAGGGCTTATCGGCCTGCTGGTGATGGGAGTGCTGTTTCTGGCGATCTACCTGTTCCGGATTGTGAATCTGACGTTTCTCAGTGACTGGCTGGATGACTCACTGTATTACTGGATGAGTTTTTGTCTCGGCTTTAATATCAGTCTGGTGTTTATTCAGTCCGCCTTTTCTTTCAGTACCGGAAAAATCGCCGGGTATGTGGCGCGGGTGCTGTTGCCGCTGCTGACCGTTATTGGTGTGATTGCGGCAGGCGGATTATTGTTATCCGTGGTTACCGGTGTTCGTGTCAGCGGGCTGGGTTCATTCACCATGATTTGGTTTGTCGCTTTGAACATCATTCTGCTGAATCTGGTTTACGGTAATGCGTGTGTCCCGCGCTTCCGCTCCTGGCTCAACGGACTGGTGCTGGCTGGTGTGCTACTGCTGAATATTTTCTCACTGTCATCGGTTTACGGCATTCTGGTGCGGGTTAATCAATACAGCTGGAGTATGGATCGCTTATACGGATTCAGTATTGCGCTGTTTCTGGCTGTGGTTGTACTGGCGTACAGTGCGGCCCTGTTATGGAAACGCAGCGGGTGGGCGGTACTGCTCGGGCCGGTCAACAAAGCCGGATTACTGACGCTGATGGCGGTTATTCTGGTGATCAGCAGCCCGCTGGCCGATTTTAAACAGATCACGGCAAACAGTATTCTGGCAGGTATTGAAAAGGGCAAAATCAACGTGACGTCAGATATCCGCTATACCCTGGAACGTCTCGGGCAGCGGGGAGACGCGGTACTTGCGGTGCTGAATGACAATCCGGAATACCGCAAAGCACTGACATACTCCTCTTATGATCAGGATAACCGCCGGACACTGCGGGAGGTCATGCTCACCGTACCGGGCAGCCCGGAATTACCGGAATCCTGGTGGGAGGGAAAACCGGATGTGACACGCAGCTGGTTCTGTACGGAATCCTCCGCGAACGGGGAGTGTCTCGGCTTTATGGCGGATGCGGACGGCGACGGACAGGATGATGCGCTGGTCTGTGTCAGCGGTTATTCTGATTTATCGTTCTATTGTCAGATCTGGCAGCAAACCATTGAAGTCACAGACGGTCAGCCGGATAAACAAGTCTGGGAAGAACGTGATTACCAGGATATTCAGTATGCCTCTGAAGAAGAGAAGCTGGCGGCCTGGGCAGCGCTGAAGGCGGGACATTATTCACTGAAACCCAAAGTCTGGATGATGGTGACGCCGGAACCACAAGTACAGTAAATATGAAAACGCCCGGCATCACAGAGAGCCGGGCGTTTTTATCAGTTATCTGCCAGGGTGCGGTAAGGGGTGTCCTGATAATCCCATATCCCCGGTGGCAGCACTAATTCCGCCGCGACTTTCGCGGCGGTTTCCTGTCCGCACAGGCGCTCTGTCAGACGCAGGGCAAAATCGATGGCAGTGGCCGGGCCCTGGCTGGTCAGCAGATTAACACGCTCATCAAAATAGACCCGCTGATTGACCCACTGTTTTGCCGGTATTTTATCTTCCAGCGCAGGATAGCCGGTCATATTGCCGAGCGGAAACAGATTATGGGCTACCAGAATGACAGACGGTGCCGCGCAGATAGCGGCAACAATGTGCCCGTCACAATGCATACGGCGGATTTTTTCAATCACCAGCGGGCTGTCACGCAGATTCTCCGCGCCTTTCAGGCCGCCCGGCAGCACAATGGCATCAAACGGGGTGTCCGCCACCCGCACCAGCGGGACATCGGCCATAATACGGATCCCGCGTGAACCGGTGACCAGGCAACTGCCGTCATCATTGGCACTGGCGAGTGTGACCGTCACACCGGCGCGAACCAGCAGATCCGCAGTGGTGACGGTTTCGGTTTCTTCGCAGCCGTCAGCGAGACAAATGAGAACTGAAGGGGGCATTTTGTTCCTCTTTTTGTTTGACGAGGCTGTAAACGTGAATATGTTCCGGCAGCAGGATCCCGTGATAGCGGGCGCGTTGCAGCAGATAGCCGGTGATGTAGTCAATTTCGGTATAACGACCGTAAAGAATATCCCGGCGCATGGAGGAGCTGTGATCAGCGGTTTTTTCAATCACATGAAGAATGTATTCATAGATATCATCACCGTCAGTGTGGATCCCCTCACGCAGCATCACTTCCGCCACTTCATCACACAGCACGCGGATTTGCGGCAGGTGCGCCATCAGTTCGCCGTTTTTACAGTCATAAATAACGGTCAGCGGGGAAATGACACAGTTCACGGCGAGTTTTTGCCAGCTGGCGGCATCAATTTCATCATGCCAGGCGACGTCCGGCAGGGCATCATGCAGAATATCCGCCAGATGACCGTAATGACGGGCACGTTCATTCACCGGGCCGATGTGGGTCAGTCCCCGGCGGCTGTGATGCAGCAGACCATTTTCTTCAAATGCGCTGTGAGAGGTGATGCCGGTCAGCAGCGGGTTCGGGCAGCGGGATAATTCACGTGCCACACCCATACCATTGTGCAGCAGTAACACCGGGCAGGATTCCGGTATCTGCGGCAGCAGCTGATTAACCGCTTCGGAGGTTTGCCAGGCTTTCAGGCAAACCAGTAATAATTCGGTTTGTGCGAGGAATTCCGGATCGTTTGTGGTAAATTGCCCGTAAAACGGCTCTCCGTTCAGAGAGTCAATATTCACATTCAGGTAGGGCTGGGGAACACGCATCCATCCCTGCACCTCATGATTGCCTGACAGTGCAGCGAGCCAGAGTTTCCCGATTGCGCCGCAACCCAGTACTGTTATTTTCATAAGGACTCCGGACAGCGAAAAAGATGTGAGCAATATCACTGAATAGTACCACTTTTTGGCCGTTTGCACCTTAGTAAATATAGCGGGAAATATAGTGCTTTTGTTGGTCTGATAAACCCGGTATTATGCCGGTCAGTTGAATATAGGGAGGTTTTCCGATGCCATCATTTGATATTGTTTCTGAAGTTGAATTACATGAAGTGCGCAATGCCGTGGAAAACGCACAGCGTGAAGTGACCAGCCGCTGGGATTTTCGCAACATTACCGCGACGATTGAGCTCAATGAGAAAAATAACAGTGTTAAAATGACCAGTGAATCTGATTTCCAGGTCAATCAGCTGGTTGATATTATGCGGGAAAAACTGGCGAAACGCGGAATCGACGGCGCGTCTCTGACCGTACCGGATGAGATTGTTCACAGCGGTAAGCTGTACAGTGTTGAGGCAACCCTGTTACAGGGGATCGACACAGCACTGGCGAAAAAAATCGTCAAGCTGATCAAAGACAGCAAACTGAAAGTACAGGCACAAATCCAGGGAGAAGAAGTCCGTGTGACCGGCAAATCCCGTGATGATTTACAGTCCGTTATGGCACTGGTGCGTGAAGGGAAACTGGGCCAGCCTTTCCAGTTCAAAAACTTCCGCGACTGAGTGTTATCCGGCAACCTGCATCAGCATGGTTGCCGGTTCCTGTCAGCCCTGTAAAACCGCTTCAAGTTGTCTGCGGTTTGACAGTCTGGTGTCCGTTTTTACATATACCGCCCGTTCCTGCGCAATAATCACCACATCACACACACCCGGTTGTTCGCGTAACTTCGCGGCAATATCCGGATTATTTACAGCATTTTCCGGTAATTCCAGCCGCAGACTGCTGACATACGGCGGCTGACGCAGTGTCAGGCTGACAGCCAGCCAGAGAAGTGTCAGTATCAGGCCACCGCCGAAAACCGCCACTGCACCATGGATGCCGTAGAGCAGGCCGCCGAGGCTGCCGCCCAGTGCCACGCCGATAAACTGGCTGGTGGAGTAGATCCCCATCGCTGTGCCTTTATAGCCTGCGGGCGCTTCTTTGCTGATCAGTGACGGCAAAATCGCTTCCATCACATTGAAGGCGATAAAGAAAATCTGTAATCCACCGTAAAGCAGCCACAGGTTTTTGCCTGCCAGCAGAAACACGATTTCCGCCAGTGCCATCATGACCACGCAACTGATAAAAACCTGCTTCATTTTGCGGTACTTTTCCGCATAAATAATAAACGGCAGCACAGACACAAAGGCAATCAGCATGGTGTACAGATACGCTTTCCAGTGAGATTCCCGTGCCAGCCCGGCATCACTCATTACCAGAGGAAGGGCGACAAAGGTCGCCATCAGCAGAGTGTGCAGGGCGAGGATCCCGAAATTCAGCCGTGCGAGCTGTTTATCCATCAGCACCTGTTTAATCGCACCTTTTACCACGGCGGTTTCACGGTTCTGGCGATGCTCCTTGTTGTCCGGCACCACATACAGGGTGACGAGGATCCCGAGGAAGGCGAGCAGGGCAATGCCCCAGAACAGGCCGGACAGACCGACGATATCCGCCAGTACCGGGCCGAGCACCAGAGCGACAGCAAAGGTGATCCCGATACTGATACCGATAAATGCCATTGCTTTGGTGCGGTTTTGTTCGCGGGTGGTATCGGACAGTAATGCCATGACGGCAGCGGATATCGCGCCTGCACCCTGAAGCGCCCGTCCGGCAATCACGCCGTAGATAGAGTGGCTGAGTGCGGCAACAATACTGCCCGCCATAAAGATAATCAGCCCGCCGACAATCAGTGGTTTACGGCCGATTTTGTCAGAAAGCAGGCCGAAGGGGATCTGGAAGATAGCCTGGGTCAGGCCGTAGACACCAATGGCAAAGCCGATCAGAGTGCTGGTGGCGTCTTTAAAATCGAGTCCGAACGTGGTGATAACAGGCAATACCATGAACATGCCGAGCATGCGCAGAGAAAATACCGAGCCTAACCCCCAGGTCGCGCGACGCTCAACCGGAGTCATTTTATTATCGTTCATGGGATAACCTCAAAAAAACAGACACCACATTCTAATGAGATTTGTGGTTTTTGCTAAACACAAAATGGCAGGGGAACCCTGCCATTTTGTTATTACAGAAAGTGTGTGTTAACGACTGTAGGCCAGCAGAACATCACCGGAGACACTTGGGTCAACAGACATCATCACACTGAGTGACGTGATAGCGACAATGGAGAACACGAACAGCTTACGCGCCCAGACACGATCATTTGTTGTCTTATAGCCCGATAACGCCATGCCCAGCCACCAGACACTGACTGCCGCAGCGACAATCAGGTACTTATATCCCGCATACCCGCTGATGGCGAGCATCAGTGTGGCAAACATAAAGGCGATGATGTACAGGATAATGTGGTTTTTCGCCACAGAAATACCCTTAATCACCGGCAGTACAGGGATATTAGCCGCCTGGTAATCTTTGAAACGGAAAATGGCAATCGCGTAGGAGTGCGGCATCTGCCATAAACTGAAGATTAACAGCAGGATCAGTGCGCCGGTATCAAACTGACCGGTTACCGCGCAGTAGCCGATAACCGGCGGTGCGGCACCGGACAGACTGCCGACCAGTGTGCCGTAGACTGATTTGCGTTTCATGTACAGGCTGTAAACCCCGACATAAACCACAAAGCCGACAACAGCAATCAGCATTGCCACTGCATTGGCGGCCACTAACAGCAGCACCATGCCGGCAATACCCAGCACAGAGGCATAAACCAGACTGATTTTCGGGTCAATAAGCCCTCTTACCAGAGGGCGGTTTTTCGTGCGTTCCATGACGGAGTCGATGTCGCGGTCGATGTAATTGTTAAAAACACAACCGGAGGCCACGACCAGCGAGACACCGAGCAATGTCGCAATGAACAGAGGGTAATCAATGTCACCTTTGGAGGCGAGCAGGAATCCCCCGACCACAGAAATTAAATTTCCGAAAATAATTCCCGGTTTGGTCACTTGCAGGTATTGCTTCATCATATCGGCAACCCTTAATCAACCATCATATTGATGTTCAGGTTGTACATAATCCACAGTGAACCCACAACCACGATACCGATAATGAGGAGCGTGAACAGGAACGCAATCAGGTTCCAGCGCTCTTCAGACGCGGTATTCATGTGCAGGAAGCACACCAGGTGAACAAGAATCTGAACAACAGCGGTAATCACAACAGTTGCCAGCAGTACAGATGTTGAGGCGGTTCCCTCAATCACCATATAAAACGGGATAACTGTCAGAATGACCGATAATATAAAACCGATCAGATAGGTTTTCACACTACCGTGGCTTGCCCCGGTACCGGCTGTATTTGAATGACTCATTACAGTGCCCCCAACAGATAAACAACGGTGAACACACAAATCCAGACCACGTCCAGGAAGTGCCAGAACAGGCTTAAGCAGTTCAGGCGGGTTTTATTCACTTCGGTCAGGCCGCGGCGGCTGATCTGGATGATCATGATGATGATCCAGATAAGACCGGCGGTGACGTGCAAACCGTGTGTTGCCACCAGGGTGAAGAAACCGGACAGGAAGCCGCTGCGGTCAGGGCCGTAACCTTCGCTGATTAATTCATTGAATTCATAGATTTCCATTGCCACGAAGCCGAGGCCGAACAGGAAGGTGACAAATAACCACAGATTAACCTGACCCACCTGATTGCGGTTCATTGCCAGCATGGCAAAGCCGTAGGTGATACTGCTGAATAACAGCAGGAAGGTTTCCACCAGTACAAACTGTAAGTTAAAGATCTCTTTGCCCGACGGGCCGCCGGCGGTGCCGTCTTTCAGCACCACATAAATGGCGAACAGACTCGCAAACAGAATCAGGTCACTCATCAGGTAGACCCAGAATCCGAAGACCTTGGTCGCACCTGCATCGTGATGCCCATGATCATCATGGGCGTTATTATGTTGAGTCAGGGTATTAGTTGACATTATCCACACCTGCCTTGCTCAGTTGCTCGTAGTGGGCGTTTTCGATTTTCTCGACGTCGGCCACAGGAACATAGTAATCCACATCTTCGTCGAAGCTTTTCACAATCCAGGTGACGATCATGCCGGCGAAACCGACAATCGCGAGCCACCAGATATGCCAGATCATGGCGAAACCAAAGATCAGGCTGAAACCGGCGATAATCACACCTGCAGCCGTGTTTTTCGGCATATGAATTTCTTCATATTTTGCAGGGCGTTTATGCGCAGTACCTTTTTCTTTCATATCCCACCACTCATCACGGGACTGAACATCCGGTACTTCAGCAAAGTTGTAGAACGGCGGTGGTGAAGAGGTTGCCCACTCCAGTGTGCGGCCGCCCCACGGATCCCCGGTAAGGTCGCGGTTCTGGTCGCGGTCACGGATACTGACGTAGAACTGAATAACCTGGCACAGAATACCGACACCGATAATCGCCACGCCGACCGCTGCGATTAACAACATGGTGTGGAAGGTCGGGTCAATGTTCTGGCTGATACGGCGGGTCATTCCCATGAAGCCCAGCACGTAAACCGGCATAAAGGCAACAAAGAAACCGATGAACCAGCACCAGAATGCACGGACACCCCATTTTTCGTTCAGGGTGAAACCGAACGCTTTCGGGAACCAGTAAGCGGTACCGGCGAAGCAACCGAAGACCACACCGCCGATGATGACGTTATGGAAGTGTGCAATCAGGAACAGGCTGTTATGCAGGACAAAGTTTGCGCCCGGCACGGCCAGCAGAACCCCGGTCATACCACCGACGGAGAAGGTGATAATAAAGCCGACCGTCCAGAGCATCGGGGTTTTGAACTCGATACGCCCCTGATACATGGTAAACAGCCAGTTGAATATCTTCACCCCGGTCGGAATGGAGATGATCATCGTGGCGATACCGAAGAAGGCGTTGACGTTCGCACCGGAGCCCATGGTAAAGAAGTGGTGCAGCCAGACGATAAAGGACAGTACGGTAATCGCGATAGTTGCCCATACCAGTGAGGTATAGCCGAACAGGCGTTTTTTCGAGAATGTCGCAGTGACTTCAGAGAAGACCCCGAAGACCGGCAGAACCAGGATATACACTTCCGGGTGGCCCCATGCCCACACCAGGTTGATGTACATCATCATGTTGCCGCCCATATCATTGGTGAAGAAATGGGTGCCCAGGTAGCGGTCTAATGTCAGGCCGGTTAAGGTGACAGTCAGAATCGGGAACGCGGCGATAATCAGGATGTTGGTACAGAATGCCGCCCAGGTAAAGACCGGCATTTTCATCATCGACATGCCCGGTGCGCGCATACGCAGAATGGTGGCGAAGAAGTTTACCCCGGTCAGTAAGGTACCGATACCGGATATCTGAAGACTCCACAGCCAGTAATCGACCCCGACGCCCGGATTATATTCCAGTCCCGACAGCGGCGGATAGGCCAGCCAGCCGGTCTGGGCAAATTCCCCGATACCGAGAGAGATATTCACCAGCATTACGCCGACCACAAAGAACCAGAAGCTCAGGGAGTTCAGGAACGGGAAGGCAACATCACGGGCGCCGATCTGTAACGGTACAACCAGGTTCATCAGACCGACAACAAACGGTGTCGCGACGAAGAAGATCATGATAACGCCGTGGGCGGTAAAGATCTGATCGTAGTGCTCAGGCGGCAGGAATCCGGCTTCACCGGCAGACGAAAGGGCCTGCTGGGCGCGCATCATAATGGCGTCAGCAAAACCACGGATAAGCATCACCATCGAAACGATGATGTACATAATACCGATTTTTTTATGGTCAACGGTAGTCAGCCATTCGGTCCATAACCACGTCCATTTGCGGAAGTAGGTAATAAGACCGACAAGTGCAGCACCACCCAGAATGATACCCAGTACCGTAATAACAACGATAGGCTCATGCAGGGGGATGGCATCCAGTGTTAATTTTCCGAACATGCTTTACCCCTCATTCCCGGCATGAGCTGCCGGCATATGACTGCCGTGTTCATCTGCGCTCATGTTCATCATTGAATGGCTTTCGCCTTCGTGTGTCTTCCCTGCACCGTGACCGCTGTGACCGAATTTGTTAATGGTCTCAACATACAGGTTTGGTTTGACTGCGGAGAAATAGACAACCGGGTTGTTGACGCTCGGTTTTGCCAGTGCGTCAAACGCTTCGGTGGTGGTCAGGGTATCCGGTGAGGCTTTCACCTTCGCAACCCATTCATCGAAAGCTTCGCGTGTCGGGGTGGCGGTGGCGGTAAATTTCATGTCAGAGAAACCATGGCCGCTGTAACTGGCAGAAATGCCTTTGTACACGCCCGGTTCTTCCGCAATCAGATGCAGTTTGGTCTGCATACCGGCCATTGCATAAATCTGGCCGCCTAACTGCGGGATGAAAAACGAGTTCATCACAGAATCAGAGGTGATTTTGAAATTGACAGGAACACCGACAGGAAATGCGATTTCATTCACTGTGGCAATGCCCTGATCCGGATAGATAAATAACCATTTCCAGTCCATTGAGATAACCTGGATGGTGACAGGCTCCTGGTCACTGACCAGCGGCTTGTACGGATCCAGCTCATGGGTGGTTTTCCATGTGATGGTACCCAGGATCAGAATGATAATAATCGGAACTGTCCAGACGACCAGCTCGATTTTATTGGAATGCGCCCAGTCAGGACGGTAAGTTGCTTTTCTGGTTTCCCGGTAACGCAGGGCAAATACGATTGCCATGATAATGACCGGAATAACCACAATGAGCATCAGACCAATGGCGGTTAAAATCAGTGTTTTTTGCTCAGCACCGATAGTGCCTTTCGGGTTCATCAGCGCCATATCACATCCGCCCAGCAAAAGCGCAGATGCGAGCAGCGAGATTATCCCAATACTCTTTTTGTAGTTCATAAGTCTCATCCAACGACCCCAAAAACAAAGGTACTCAAGTACTCTTGTCGTTTCATCAGTCCGCACATATTACGGCAAGGTAAGATCAGTGTAAATATATGTAATAGGATTGATGGGTTTGTTGCCTCTTTATGTTAAAAGGATCACAAGTAAGTCTGTTTTTATGAAATCATGAAATAAAAGTTACAATTTTAACAATAAGAAGACAAATGTATGTTTAAGCTTAGATTAGGGAAGGAAATACCGAAAGGATAAAACACTGATTATTACACTTTATGTGATGTAATAGTGAAATTTTTTTGTTCAGAAACAATTTACTGGTAAAAATACGGGAGGTTTTTGCCTCCCGCAGCGAAAAAAGGTGATCTAGAAGTTATATTTTATGCTGTAAACCACAGCCTGCTGGTAAAAATCCTCACCCAGTTTGTTATCCGCATAGCGGTACTGAATGCCGGTTGTCACTGACGGAACCGGTGTCCACCATAAGGCCAGGGCACCGTTGACGCCGTCACGCCCGCCGTTGCCGTAACGGTCGTTACGGTTAAGTTCGATTTCGTTCCAGTTGGTGATACTGAATTTTTCATTCCACAGGTTAAAGTCATAACCGGCAACCCAGCCGAGAACATAACCGTTGTTACCGCTGTAGAACGTCTGATCAACATAGTGCAGGGCAGCAAACGGTTTGAACCATAAGCCGTGGAAATCGGTGTTATAACCGATACCGTACAGGGTATTCACTTCATGGAAGTTACCGCCGTTCCCCGGCAGGGAATAGGTACCGTAGACATGACCGTAGGCGTTAAAACCGGTATCACCCAGGTAGATACGCGCTGTGGTTTTGAAGGTATAACGCTGGTTATCACCGGCATCAGAATCGTTTTTACTGTTAAACGCATTCTCAAGATCGAAGAAACCATAGAGTTCACCCCAGCTGAAACCGGCGCCGCCCTCAAGCTCCAGATACACAAAGTCATCCTTGTGTGTGCTGTTACCACTCTTGTGAGTGGTATGCGGGGTCCAGTCCAGATAGTTCATGCTGACGTTAGCGAATCCCCACTGATATTCAGCCTGCGCAGAAAACGCGGCGGTTGCAGCAATCAGGGCTGCAATAGTCGTTTTTTTCATAATTTATTAGCTGTTTATTTGGTCGTTAAAGAGTAAAGAAGTCAGAAGTCACTGCGCGAATATAGGGTGAAGGCACGAAAAGGAAAATGGGTGATGTGATGTATTTGTGGTTTTGAATGTAATTTCAGGAAATAAATTATAAAAATTGTGACTTATATCTAAAATCAGGAATAAAAAAAGCCGGTTAAAACCGGCTTTATAAACTTTTGATTGAATTTTTTCTGATATTCGTAGCAGCCGGTCAGGCCAGTTTATCGCGGCGGAGCGCACAATAATCGAGCAGCCCGCCAAGGAACAGCCCGGCAATACCGATATTCAGGCCGTAAATAAACAGGTCGCCTTTCAGCGTGTCCGGAATAAAGCCCGGTGTCAGTTCAAACACGCCGGTCAGCAGCAGGATCAGGCTGGCTGTAAACAGAACTGCCGTGATACCGAGCAGTGACATTGCTGTCCGGTAGCCGTTACGGAAATGCCGCCGCGGCAGGAATTGTTCTGTTTTCTGAGTGTAGAGCAGCGTTTTGCGGCACAACATCAGCAGCAACAGACCGGGAACCGCAGCAACCACGGTGAACAGATAGAACCAGCTCCAGCCGTAGACTTCCACCATCCAGCCGGCAAACGGACCGGTATAGACACGACCGACGGCAGATAAGGCTGACAACAGCGCAAACTGTGTGGCGGAGAATGACCGGTTACAGAGAGTCATCAGCAGAGCGACAAAGGCTGCCGTGCCCATCCCGCCGCAGATATTTTCGATAAATACCACGCTGCCCATCATATAGATATTCTGGGGGGTGACGGAAAGCACCCAGTAGCCGATGTTGGAAACCCCCTGCAGGAGCCCGAAAAACATCAGGGACTTAAACAGGCTCCAGCGCTGCATCAGATAACCGCCGTACAGCGCCCCGACAATCGTGGCGGCCAGTCCCAGGGTCTTGTTGATAAGACCCACTTCATCCGGGCCGAACCCGGCCCCCCGGATCAGGAACGGTGTACTCAGTGTCAGGGCGAAGGCATCCCCCATCTTATAAAGGACAATCAGCAGTAACAGCAGCCAGGTGTTATTGCGGGAGAAAAACTCTGCAAGCGGCTCCCGGACAGCCTCACGCAGTGTGCGCGGCGGCGGGGCATCGGTTTCCGGCTCTTTCGCTCTCAGCGTGGCAAACACACCAATCAGCATCATTCCTGCCATCAGCAGGTACATATTCTGCCAGCCGGTATAGCGGTGGGCAATAAACAGCGCCAGACCGCCGGAGAGCAGCATGGCCAGCCGGTAACCTAAGGTTGATATTGCCGCGCCGGTGCCGCGATCTTTCGCGGACAGTAAATCGGTTTTATAGGCATCAAAAATGATGTCCTGTGAGGCCGAGCAAAAAGCAACAATTGCGGCGGCGGCAGCCAGCCACCAGAGGTGCTCTGTCGGTTTCAGCATCCCCATACCGGCAATACTGACGACCAGCAGGAGCTGTGTGGTTATCATCCAGCCGCGGCGCCGTCCGAGGAACGGCAGCTGGTAGCGGTCCATAAACGGTGCCCACAGGAATTTAAACACATAGGCCTGGCTGACAAGCGTAAAAAAACCGATGGTTTTGATATCGACGTTTTCGACGGTGATCCAGGCCTGGAGTGTGCCGCTGGTCAGCGCCAGCGGCAGTCCGGATGCAAAACCGAGCAATAAAAGAATACGGGCATTACGCTGGCTGTATGTCGCCCAAATACTCCGGAGCATAATTATCCTCACACGCCGCAGGCGCGGCGTATTGACAGTGACTGAAAACAGCAGGCCGCCCGGCGTTATCCGGCGGCGGGCAGCCCGGCAGATTAGTTGCGGGCGTTCTGCTTAATGAACTGACTGATTTGGGTATCCTGAGCCATATCCGCGACGATATCGCTGAGTGCGCGGTTAAAGGCATCCGTGATTTTCTCGTTGCTGGCGCTTAACGGACCCTGCACATTATAGCTGGTACGGAATGTCCGGCTCTTTGTGCTGTTATTCTGTGCGGTGGCGAGAACAGTAATATCAATATTCACGGTAATGTTATGACGCAGGCTGCCTTCCTGCACATCCGCCTTAAAGGTATTGATGGAAATCTGCACATTGGCATTTGCCGGTGAGCCAATCATAAAACCGCGTGCGGTCATCTGTTTTTCCAGGGTTTCCTGCATCAGGAAACGCAGGTCACGGGACGGACGCAGCTGTGCCAGCTGGCCGTTACGGCTGAATTCGGCCAGGGTCTGTGACGGGCGTTTATCCACACCGGTAATGGAGACAGTAGCGGCACCGAGCGTCGGATCCGCAGACGGTAATTTCATCACCGGTTCAATTGACAGGGTGTTGGACGGTGCCTGGCACCCTGCCAGTAAGATCAGTGCGAACAGCGGAAAGAGGTATTTTTTCAACATAATAGGGATCCGTTACAAGTTGTTGAAGTCAGTCACCGCACCGGATAAACGCCGGGGCGTGAGTGTTCGGCTTAGTGCATGATGATAATCGGCTTTATCCGTGAATGGTATGGATTTTGATAAAAAACTCACTACACTGGGCTTTCTCTGAAAGCCAGTATTGACCGGAAGGATAGTTATGTCGGCATCATTTCCTGCTGTAATGCAGCAGCGTATTGAAGAAAAACTGAATCATGCACTCGCGCCTCTTTATATCAGTGTGGTGAATGAGAGTGGTCAGCACAATGTTCCGGCGGGATCGGAAACCCATTTTAAGGTGGTGGTGGTCAGTGATACCTTTGCGGGTATGCGTCCGGTGGCTCGTCACCGTCATATGTACACCCTGCTGGCCGGTGAACTGGCGGACGGGGTTCACGCGCTGGCGCTGCATACCTATACCCCGGATGAGTGGGATAACAGTCAGGGCACGGTGAATCCGTCCCCGCGCTGTCACGGTGGCGGAAAGTAAGCCGCCTGTTGGGTAAAAAAGCAGCGTACAGCACAAAATTTAACAGAAAAAGAGCGAAATTCAGACTCTTTTGTCTGCACTTCTCGACGCGGCCGGTCAGCATCGCTATAATGTCGCGTCTGAAATTCCGTATGGTTTCGGGACGCTTCTGAATATAAGGGAACTCGGTTTTTAAATGCGACCGCCCCGGTTCATTATCGTTTCACACAGGCATCGGGCCGGTGTGAGATATGGAGTTGACCGAGCAATAGACTTTTTTGAGGTAATAAGATGCAAGTTTCTGTTGAAACGACTGAAGGCCTTGGGCGTCGTGTATTAATCACCGTTCCTGCAGCCGATATTGACAAAGAAGTAACTAAGCAATTAGCTGAAATCGCCAAAAAAGCACGTATCGATGGTTTCCGTAAAGGTAAAGTGCCGCACAACATCATCAAACAGCGTTACGGCGATGTGGCAGTTCAGGATGCACTGAGCGACCTGATGTCACGTAACTTTGTCAGCGCTATCATCGAAAACAAAATCAACCCTGTCGGCGCGCCTGACTACAAAGTTGATGAGCCGTACAAAGAAGGTCAGGATTTCACTTACACTGTTGAGTTTGAAGTCTTCCCTGAAATTGAGCTGAAAGGTCTGGAAACAATCGAAGTTGAAAAACCGGTTGTTGAAGTCAAAGACGAAGACATCGACGGCATGGTTGAAACTCTGCGCAAACAGCAGGCTGAGTGGAAAGTGATTGAAGGCGCAGCGAAAGCTGACGATCGCATCACTATCGACTTCACTGGTTCTGTTGACGGCGAAGAGTTCGAAGGCGGCAAATCGTCTGATTTCGTCCTGGTCATGGGCCAGAACCGTATGATCCCGGGCTTCGAAGACGGTATCGTGGGTCACAAAGCCGGTGAAGAATTCGACATCGAAGTGACATTCCCGGAAGATTACCACGCTGAAAACCTGAAAGGGAAAGCAGCGAAATTCGCTATCAGCCTGAAAAAAGTGGAAGAGCGCGAACTGCCGGAAATGACTGAAGAGTTCATCAAACGTTTCGGTATCGGCGACGGTTCCGAGGCAGGTCTGAAAGCGGAAATCCGCAAAAATATGGAACGCGAACTGAAAAACGCAGTACGCAACCGTATCAAATCCCAGGTTATCGACGGTCTGCTGAAAGCAAACGAAATCGATGTACCGAAAGCAGCGGTTGACAGCGAAATCGAAGAACTGCGCCGTCAGGCGGCACAGCGTTTCGGCGGCTCTGAAAAACAGGCGATGGAACTCCCGCGTGAACTGTTTGAAGCGCAGGCTAAGCGCCGTGTAATGGTTGGTCTGCTGTTAGGCGAAGTGATTTCTTCTAACGAACTGAAAGCTGAAGATGATCGCGTTAATGCCCTGATCGAAGAAATGGCATCAGCGTACGAAGATCCGGCTGAAGTTGTAGCATACTACAGCAAAAACAAGCAGATGATGGATGGTATCCGTAATCTGGCACTGGAAGAGCAGGCTGTTGAAACTGTTCTGGCGAAAGCAAAAGTGACAGATAAAGAAACCGGTTTCACTGATCTGATGAATCAGGTTCAGGCAGCAGGTTAATCCGCTCTCTTTGTGAACAGCTGAAGGCTGTTTATCTGATGAAAACCGCAGGCAATGTGTATTGTCTGCGGTTTTTTTGTCATTTCTGACAATATTCCTTGAAAACAACGGTGGTTATCCCCCATATTTGCCATACAGGGTCTCTGCGGACAGTATATGCTGCTTATATGACCGGATCGCGTATAGCGCATGGTCATCTCACCGGATCTCAAGTAAAATGACCGGTATCCGCCAGGCACCAATAAAATTCAATCAGGAGATGGACATGTCATATCACGACAATCAGGATACTTTCGCACCCAACATGGCGCTGGTGCCGATGGTTATCGAGCAGACTTCACGCGGTGAACGCTCCTACGATATCTATTCCCGTTTATTAAAAGACCGTATTATCTTTTTAACCGGCCAGGTTGAAGATCATATGGCAAACCTGATCGTGGCACAGTTACTCTTCCTGGAAGCTGAGAACCCGGAAAAAGACATCAGTCTTTATATCAACTCACCGGGCGGCGTGATCACCGCCGGGATGTCTATTTATGACACCATGCAGTTTATCAAACCGCAGGTCAGCACTATCTGCGTAGGCCAGGCCTGCTCAATGGGTGCTTTCTTACTGACGGCAGGTGCGCCGGGCAAACGTTACTGTCTGCCGAACTCCCGGGTGATGATTCACCAGCCGCTGGGCGGCTATCAGGGGCAAGCGACTGATATTGAAATTCATGCTCAGGAAATTCTGAAAGTGAAAGCGCGCATGAATGATTTATTAGCTCACCATACCGGTAAATCCGTTGAGGAAATTCAGCGTGATACCGAGCGTGACCGCTTCCTGTCCGCGAAAGAAGCACAGGAATACGGTCTGGTTGACCATATTTACACACACCGGTAAGTAACACCGGTACTGCCCGTATCCTGCCGGGCGGCAGGGTACTGCGGTGCTGTGACATTTTTTTGCAGCTCACAGGCGGTGAGCTGTTCTGATTAAGTGAGGTTTACTGATGACAGACAAACGCAAAGACGGTTCAGGAAAGCTGCTGTACTGCTCTTTCTGCGGAAAAAGTCAGCATGAGGTTAAGAAACTGATTGCCGGCCCGTCAGTGTATATCTGTGATGAATGCGTTGATTTATGCAACGATATTATCCGTGAAGAAATTAAAGATCTGATCCCGGCCCGTGGCAGTGAACGCAGTGAACTGCCGACGCCTCATGAAATTCGTCAGCACCTCGATGACTATGTCATTGGTCAGGAACTGGCTAAAAAAGTGCTGGCAGTCGCGGTATACAACCACTACAAACGTCTGCGCAACGGCGATAAAACCGCTGACGGCGTGGAACTGGGTAAAAGTAATATCCTGCTGATCGGCCCGACCGGCAGCGGTAAAACGCTGCTGGCTGAAACGCTGGCCCGCTACCTGGATGTGCCGTTCACCATGGCGGATGCCACCACACTGACCGAAGCCGGTTATGTCGGCGAGGACGTGGAAAACATCATTCAGAAGCTTTTACAGAAATGCGACTATGATGTGGAGAAAGCACAGCGCGGTATCGTCTATATTGATGAAATCGATAAAATCTCCCGTAAATCAGATAACCCGTCGATTACCCGTGATGTGTCCGGTGAAGGCGTTCAGCAGGCACTGCTGAAACTGGTTGAAGGCACGATTGCCGCTGTTCCGCCGCAGGGCGGGCGCAAACATCCGCAGCAGGAATTTTTACAGGTTGATACCTCGAAAATTCTGTTTATCTGCGGCGGGGCATTTGCCGGTCTGGATAAAGTGGTCGGTCAGCGTCTGAACACCCGTTCCGGTATCGGTTTCGGTGCGGAAGTGCGCGGCGAGAAAGACAAAGCGACAGAAGGCGAATTACTGGCTCAGGTTGAACCGGAAGATCTGATCAAATTTGGTCTGATCCCTGAATTTATCGGTCGTCTGCCTGTGGTGGCAACGCTCGGTGAGCTGAGTGAAGATGCGTTGATTCAGATCCTTCAGGAGCCGAAAAATGCGCTGACAAAACAGTATCAGGCGCTGTTCAGCATTGAAGATGTTGAACTGGAGTTCCGCCGTGAAGCACTGGTTGCCATTGCGAAAAAAGCAATGAACCGTAAAACCGGTGCCCGTGGTCTGCGTTCTATCGTTGAGGCTGCGCTGCTCAACACGATGTATGATTTACCGTCGATGGAAAATGTCGAAAAAGTGGTTATCGATGAGAACGTGATAACCAATCAGACCGAACCGATGCTGATTTACCGCAAACCGGAAGCTCAGGTTTCCGGCGAGTAACGGAAAGTTAGCGCAGTTGTTATCAGTATTAACCAAATGAGGGAATTTTCCCTCATTTTGCTTTTCTTACTAAATAAAGTGTTGAATGTGAGAAATGCATCCCCATATATTGATTATTCTATGGAGTGGAACCCGTGATAACGCGTTTCACGACGTTCCCAACAAGGCGTAAGCTAAACGAAGAGAGTGCTCTATGAATCCTGAGCGTGCTGAACGCATTGAAATCCCGGTACTGCCTTTGCGCGATGTGGTGGTCTACCCCCACATGGTTATTCCTTTATTTGTCGGACGCGAAAAATCTATCCATTGTCTGGAAACAGCGATGGATATGGATAAAAAAGTGCTGCTGGTCGCACAAAAAGAAGCGTCAACGGATGAGCCGGGCGTCAATGATTTATTTTCCGTCGGGACAGTCGCGTCTGTATTACAGATGCTGAAACTGCCGGACGGTACCGTCAAAGTGCTGGTCGAAGGCCTGCAACGTGCGCATATCAAAACATTAAGTGACAACGGCGATTTCTTCTCTGCCCAGGCAGAGCTGATGGAATCCCCTGTTGTGGACGAGCGCGAGCAGGAAGTCCTGCTGCGTACGGCGATCAACCAGTTTGAAGGCTATATCAAACTGAATAAGAAGATCCCGCCGGAAGTCCTGACCTCCCTGCATAATATCGACGATGTCGCCAAACTGGCTGACACTATCGCTTCTCATATGACACTGAAATTACAGGACAAACAGTCTGTCCTGGAAATGTCAGATGTGGTTGAGCGTCTCGAATATCTGATGGCGATGATGGAATCGGAAATCGACCTGTTACAGGTTGAGAAACGTATCCGTAACCGCGTCAAAAAGCAGATGGAAAAAAGCCAGCGCGAGTACTATCTCAATGAGCAGATGAAAGCTATCCAGAAAGAACTGGGTGAGATGGACGATGCGCCGGATGAAGCGGAAGCGCTGAAACGCAAAATTGAAGAAGCGCAGATGCCGAAAGAGGCGAAAGAAAAAGCCGAAGCGGAATTACAGAAACTGAAAATGATGTCCCCGATGTCTGCGGAAGCCACGGTTGTCCGCAGCTATATCGACTGGATGGTTCAGGTTCCGTGGGTTAAGCGCAGCAAGGTGAAAAAAGATCTGCTTAAAGCGCAGGAAATCCTCGACAGTGACCATTACGGCCTGGAGCGGGTGAAAGAGCGTATCCTTGAATATCTGGCGGTACAGAGCCGTGTCAGCAAAATCAAGGGACCTATCCTGTGTCTCGTCGGACCGCCGGGGGTAGGTAAAACCTCACTGGGGCAGTCCATTGCCCGTGCAACCGGCCGTAAATATGTCCGTATGGCGCTGGGCGGCGTGCGTGATGAAGCGGAAATTCGCGGTCACCGCCGTACTTACATCGGTTCTATGCCGGGTAAACTGATCCAGAAAATGGCAAAAGTCGGCGTGAAAAACCCGCTGTTCCTGCTGGATGAAATCGACAAAATGTCATCGGATATGCGCGGTGATCCGGCTTCCGCGCTGCTTGAGGTGCTGGATCCGGAACAGAATATCGCGTTTAACGATCACTACCTGGAAGTGGATTACGATCTGTCCGATGTGATGTTTGTCGCGACATCCAACTCCATGAATATTCCGGCACCGCTGCTGGATCGTATGGAAGTGATCCGTCTGTCCGGTTACACGGAAGATGAGAAACTTAACATTGCCAAGCGTCACCTGCTGCCGAAGCAGATTGAACGCAACGCACTGAAGAAAACTGAGCTGCATATTGATGACAGCGCGATCCTCGGCATCATCCGTTATTACACCCGGGAAGCGGGTGTGCGCGGACTGGAGCGTGAAATCTCCAAACTGTGCCGTAAAGCGGTGAAACAGCTGCTGATGGATAAGACACTGAAACACATCGAGATTAATCAGGATAACCTGAAAGATTACCTCGGTGTGCAGAAAGTGGATTACGGTCGTGCTGATACTGAAAACCGCGTGGGCCAGGTGACCGGTCTGGCGTGGACTGAAGTCGGTGGTGATCTGCTGACCATCGAAACCGCAGCCGTTCCGGGTAAAGGAAAACTTTCCTACACCGGTTCACTGGGTGAAGTGATGCAGGAATCTATTCAGGCGGCGTTAACGGTGGTGCGTGCCCGTGCGGATAAATTAGGGATCAACAATGATTTCTATGAAAAGCGTGACATTCACGTCCACGTTCCGGAAGGTGCAACACCAAAAGACGGCCCGAGTGCCGGTACCGCAATGTGTACCGCACTGGTTTCCGCGCTGACCGGTAACCCGGTGCGGGCGGATGTGGCGATGACCGGGGAAATTACCCTGCGTGGTCTGGTGCTGCCAATCGGTGGTCTGAAAGAAAAACTGCTGGCAGCACATCGCGGCGGCATTAAGACTGTTCTGATTCCGGACGAAAACCGCCGTGATCTGGAAGAAATTCCGGATAACGTAAAAGCGGATCTGGATATTCATCCGGTTAAAACGATAGATGAAGTTCTTTCACTTGCCCTGGTTAATCCTGCTTTCGGTATGGAAGTGGTAAGTAAAAAAGCGTAGGAAATAGTGACCTGCGTCAAGAAGTTCAGATAAATAAAGGGCTGACAGGGACTTTAGGACTTGTCAGCCTTTTTTTGTCCCGCTAATTTAGCGAACATTCTTACGCAACATGCGAAGTCAGCAATCTTGCCAAGAGCGAAAAGGCTTGATATAACGGCTGTGGCTGTCAGGAACATACTTCGTAAATCCGGGCCGAAAATTCTGAAAGGGGATGATAATAGTGAATAAGTCACAATTGGTCGATAAAATTGCTGCAGACGCTAATATTTCTAAAGCTGCGGCTGGTCGCGCGTTAGATGCAATTATTGGTTCAGTAACCGATTCTCTGAAAGGCGGGGATGACGTGGCTCTGGTTGGTTTCGGTACTTTCACTGTTCGTGAGCGTGCAGCACGTACAGGCCGTAACCCGCAGACCGGTAAAGAGATCAAAATCGCCGCTGCGAAAGTCCCGGCTTTCCGTGCAGGTAAAGGTCTTAAAGACGCAGTAAACGGCTGAGTTTTTCCTCAGGCTCCGGGATATTTACCTGTCCCGGGCACGAAAACTGTATAAAGCCAGACAGGAAGCGCATCTGAATGATGCGCTTTTTTTTGTTTTAGGGCATAATTTCCCCTGACCTGATTTTTCTTTTACCAAAGCGGAGTTTGGATTTCTTATGATGGAAAACCTGCGCACAGCGGCGAACAACCCTGTGATTAAAATTGTCTTCGCCATCATTATCCTGTCATTTATTCTGACAGGTGTGGGTGGTTACCTCGTCAGCGGTTCTAACTATGCTGCCAAAGTGAACGATACAGAAATATCGGTCCAGCAGTTAGAGCGCGCCTTCCAGGAAGAGCGTAACCGCCAGCAGGCTCAGCTCGGTGACCTGTTCTCGCAGTTAGTCAGTACAGAACAGGGTGTTAAACAGATCCGTTCTCAGGCACTGAACCAGATGATTGATACCATTCTGCTGGAACAGTACGCTCAAAAATTAGGTATCACTGTCAGCGATGAGCAGATCATTAACGCCATTCGTCAGGAACCTGATTTCAGGGTTAACGGTCAGTTCAGCCAGGACGCTTACGGCACATTCCTGTCCCGTAACGGTATCACCGGTGACGCTTATGCCGCCTACCTGCGCAAGCAGATGATTCAGGCGCAGCTTGTTCAGCCGTTTGTCCGTGATTCGTTTGTGCTGGATTCCGAAGTGACCGACGCGGCAGCGATTTTACTCCAGTCACGGACTATCCGTACCGCGACACTTGATCTGGCGTCCGCTCAGGCAAAACAGACGGTAACCGATGAAGAGTTACAGGCTTATTACGCGAAGAATAAAAACAATTTCATCGCGCCGCAGGCGTTAAAAATCAGTTTTGTTGAGCTGGATGCCGCGAATATTCAGGACAACACTGAGGTCACTGAAGAGCAGATTCAGGACTACTACGATAAAAATACCCCGCGTTTTACCGTGCCGGCTAAAGGCGAATACAGCCAGATCACCCTGGCCACGGAAGATGATGCCAAAGCGGTACTGAATGAACTGAAAAACGGGGCGGATTTCAAAACCCTGGCGAAAGAAAAATCCACCGACAAACTGACAGCCCGTAACGGCGGTGTGATCGGCTGGATGGAAGACGCTGCGCTTGTCCCTGAAATCAAAGGTGCCGGGCTGACAGCTGCCGGTCAGCTTTCAGACGTTCTGAAAGTAGATAATGGCTACGCGATTTTCCGTCTGGATGTGTATGAGCCGGAAACCGTCAAACCACTGGCGGATGTGAAAGAAGAAGCCACCCGTCTGGCCAAAGGCGAAGCAGCCAGCAAAGCCTTTTTTGATCTCCAGCAGAAAGCCAGTGAAGCTGCTGCCAACGATAACGAATCCCTGATGGGGGTTGAGCAGGCAACCGGCGTTAAAGCCGTTCAGACTGACTGGTTCGCCCTCGGCAGCCTGCCGGATGCGGTCAACTATCCGGAAGTGTTAAAAGCATTAACAGAAAATAAACTGTTTGATGAGAAAGGGCCGTCCGGCGATAACTCGGATATCATCACCGTTTCCGGTGACCGTGCCTTTGTGATCCGTGTTGATGAGTACCGCCCGGAAGCAGTGGAATCCTTTGATAAAGTGAAATCAGACATTGATGCACTGGTTAAACGTAACAAAGCCGAAGCCGCGCTGAATGCGGAAGCGGAGAAACTGCTGACGGCACTGAAAGAAGGCAAAGGCGACGCCGCGTTAACAGAAGCCGGTGTGAAATTCGGTGCAGAGCAGACTGTTCAGCGCCTGAATCCGTCAGACCCGGTGATCAATGCAGCCTTTACCCAGCCGCATCCGGCAGACGGTAAACCGACCTACAGCCGCACGATTGACGGTAAAGGCAACATTGTTCTGGTTCAGCTTGATAAAGTGACAGCCGGTGTTGCTACAGATAAAGAAAAAGCGGAGTTGTATGACGTACTGCGTAAGCAGATGGCCGCCACTGACCTGGAATCATTACTGCTGAACCTGCGTGCTAACGCAGATATTGATGTGAGAAATATGGACTAAAATTTTTCGAGCTGTGCCGAAAAATAAAATGTCGTTTTACATCCCCTGAAAGGCTGCGTTCGCAGCCTTTCGCATTTCTGTTCTGAAAATCCCCCGGCAGAAAAAATTTTTGCGACACTCCGTTTCGTGCTAAACACAAAAGGAGAAATAGCATGAAAACAAAATGGACATCTGCATTATTATTAACTTCAGCACTGTTAACCGGCGGTTTTTTCAGTACATCCGCACTGGCTCAGGCGGCACAACCGGCCGAAAGTACGCAGGTTCAGCCGTCCGTCTCACAGGAAAACCGTATCAGTATTAATACCGCGACAGCGGAAGAGCTGGCACGGGAACTCAGTGGTGTCGGGCCGAAAAAAGCACAGCGGATTGTGGAGTACCGCACGGAAAACGGGCCATTTACTTCTGCAGAACAACTGAAGGATGTATATGGTATTGGTGAACGTATTTTTACGATGAACAGTGATAAAATAGCATTGTAATATCAGCAGAGGCTGATTTCCCTTCCCCGGGCTGACGGGGAAGGGAATACCGGAAACAGAAGTAAAGGGAGAGATATTATGAGCACCACAATTAAAGTGATTGGCTACCATATTGATGCCTTCGGACATGTTAACAATGCGCGTTATCTGGAGTTTCTGGAGGCCGCCCGCTGGGACTGGCTGGAAAGCTACGATGCTTACCGCTGGTTTAAACAGATGGATATCGCCGTGGTGGTGGTGAATATCAATATTAACTACCGGCTGCCGGTGTATGTGGGAGAGCGGCTGGTGATAGACAGCTATTTACAGCACGCGGGGCAGAAAAGCGGTATTCTCAAACAGATTATTACCCGTCAGGAAGATAAGCAGGTTGTGGCGGATGCGGAAGTGACCTTTGTCTTTGTAAATATGAAAACCGGTAAAGCGATCCCGATTGAAGGGGAAATCCGCGATAAATTTGAGTTGCTGGCGGCACCGAAAGAAAGTTGATCACCGCCAGTACAGAAAAACGCCCGGCAGGGTGCCGGGCGTAACAGGTGCTTATTGCAGGCCGGTGATTTTTTTCATGGCGGCCATAACAGCGCTGCGGTCAGCAAGATAGTTGTCCAGCCCGTTGCGGCGCAGATGGCAGGCCGCGCATTCCCCGCAGCCATCCCCCTGAATACCGTTATAGCAGGTCAGTGTTTCTGTGCGGACGGTATCCAGCTGTCCGTAATAATCAGCCAGCGCCCAGGTCTGTGCTTTATCCAGCCACATCAGCGGGGTTTCAAAGCGGATATCACGGGCAAGACCGGCGTTAACCGCGTTGTTCAGTGCTTTGACAAAATCGTCCCGGCAATCCGGATAACCGGAAAAATCAGTTTCACAGACACCGGTGATAATCGCTTCGGCATTGACCTGATAGGCATAAATCGCCGTCAGAGTGAGAAACAGGATATTACGGCCGGGGACAAAGGTATTCGGGATATCACTTTGTTCACTTTCACTGAATCCCGGAACCGGAATGTTATCACGGGTCAGACTGCTGACCGCCAGTTCATTCAGCAGAGAGACATCCAGCACCTTATGTGCCGCCGCACCCAGTTGCAGACTGAGTTTACGGGCGACATCTATTTCCTGACTATGGCGCTGTCCGTAATCAAACGTCACACAATGCACTTCATCATAGTTACGTAGTGCCTGAATCAGGCAGGTTGTGGAGTCCTGCCCGCCACTGAATACGACCACAGCACGTTTCATCGCTAAACCTCATTATAAAAAGATAAGGTTTATGGTAACGGCTGCATCACCATTTGGGTAGTGTTGCCTGTGCGTCAGTCAGATCACCGATATTGTCCGCCACCCACTGCGGGTTGTAATAGGTGTCCGGATAGCGTTCGCCGCTGTCGCAAATCAGTGTCACAATGGAACCGCTCTGTTGCTGTTCATGCATCTGCTTTGCCAGTTGCAGGGCACCCCAGACATTGGTGCCGGTGGAGGCTCCGGTACGGCGGCCGAGCAGTTTTTCCAGCCAGTAAAGGGTTGCGATACTGCACTGGTCACTGACTTTGATCACATCATCAATGACGCCCGGGATAAAGGACGGTTCCGCACGCGGACGACCGATACCCTCAATCTTACTGCCGGTATCGCAGCGCAGATGTGAGCATTTCTGATGATAGCAGTCATGAAAAACGGAGTTTTCAGGATCAACAACAACCAGTTTTGTGTCATGCCCCTGGTAGCGGATAAACCGGCCGAGGGTGGCTGACGTACCGCCGGTGCCCGCACTCATCACAATGTAACGCGGCACCGGATGGGCTTCCCGCGACATCTGACGGTAAATACTTTCGGCGATATTGTTGTTGCCGCGCCAGTCAGTGGCACGCTCGGCATAGGTAAACTGATCCATATAGTGTCCGCCGGTTTCGCGGGCCAGACGCTCGGATTCCGCGTAAATCTGTGCGCTGCTGTCCACAAAGTGGCACTGTCCGCCGTAGAACTCAATTTGTTCAATTTTGCGGCGTGCAGTACAGCGCGGCATCACGGCGATAAACGGCAGGCCGAGAAGACGGGCGAAGTAAGCTTCCGAGACAGCGGTGCTGCCGGAAGACGCTTCAATCACCGGCGTGCCTTCACGGATCCAGCCGTTACACAGGCCGTACAGGAAAAGCGAACGCGCCAGACGGTGTTTCAGACTGCCGGTCGGATGAGTACTTTCATCTTTGAGATATAATGAAACCCCCGGGTAAACGGGTAATTCCAGCGGGATCAGGTGGGTGTCGGCACTGCGCTGATAATCGGCCTGAATGGCATTAATGGCGGATGTGGTCCATTGGGTTGTCATGTAGTATCTCCTCACGGTCTGTTGATGCATCTTAGCAATTCTGTGAGAGAAAAGGCTTTTTCTATTTTCTGTATCATGCATGATATGGAGAAATTTATTCTCTCTGGTGGCGATATGTTAGATAAAACAGACCGTAAATTGTTACAACTCTTGCAGGAAGATGCGTCATTATCACTGAACACCCTGTCCGAAGCGGTGAACCTGACATCCACACCCTGCTGGAAACGGCTGAAACGGCTGGAGGATGAAGGGTATATCCGCAAACGTGTGGCGCTGCTGGACCCGGAAAAACTCGGGCTGGGACTGACCGTGATCGTCATGATCAAGACACAGCACCACAGCAGCGAGTGGTATACTCAGTTTGTGGAATTTGTGCAGCAGATGCCTGATGTGGTGGAATTTTACCGGATGGCCGGGGAATTTGATTACATGTTGCAGGTCGAAGTGGTGGACATGAAATGTTTCGATCATTTCTACAAAAAACTGGTTAACGGTGTGCCCGGTTTAATTGATGTGACTTCCAATTTTGCGATGGAGCGCATAAAGTACACCACCGCGTTGCCGATTCCGGAAAAATGCAAAGCGGACTGATTATTAACCTGAGATTTAACCTGAGATGTTATACGGGATCCTGTGAGATTATTTGCCCAATTAAAATGGTATTTCCTCAGTGAATGGCGGCGCTATACCGGTGCGGTCACTTTTCTGATCATTATCGCGGTGTTACAGATCCTGCCGCCGCGTTTTGTCGGCATCATTGTTGACGGCGTGACCAAAGAGACGATGACCACCTCAGCGTTGTGGGGCTGGGTCGGTGTGATGCTGCTTATCGCGCTGGTGATTTATATCCTGCGCTATATCTGGCGGGTCTGGCTATTCGGTGCTTCCTACAAGCTGGCGGTGCGTCTGCGGCAGGATTTTTACCGGCAGTTCAGCCGCCAGTCACCGGCCTTTTATCATCGTTACCGGACCGGTGACCTGATCGCCCGCAGTACCAATGACGTGGACAAAGTGGTGTTTGCCGCCGGCGAGGGCGTGCTGACACTGGTGGATTCTTTTGTCATGGGACTGGTGGTGCTGCTGACGATGAGTATTGAGATCAGCTGGCAGCTGACCCTCCTTTCCCTGCTGCCGATGCCGTTGATGGCCCTGGCAATCAAACGTTACGGGCAGCAGCTGCATCAGCGTTTTAAAACAGCGCAGGGCGCTTTCTCCTCTCTGAATAATCACGCACAGGAAAGTCTCAGCAGTATCCGGATGATTAAAGCGTTTGGCCTGGAAGATCACCAGTCTTCCCGGTTTGAATCCGTTGCGGCAGAAGCCGGACGCAAAAATATGCATGTGGCACAGATAGATGCCCGTTTCGACCCGACCATTATAATGGCGATCGGGATGTCAAATCTGCTCGCGGTTGCCGGCGGCAGCTGGATGGTGATGCAGGGCACACTGACACTCGGCGGGCTGACCAGCTTTATTATGTATCTCGGGCTGATGATCTGGCCGATGCTGGCATTAGCCTGGATGTTTAACATTGTCGAGCGCGGCAGCGCGGCCTACAGCCGGATCCAATCCCTTCTGGAAACCCCGCCGGTACTGGCGGACGGCACTGAATCCCCGAAACCGGGGCGCGGGGAGCTGTCAGTGGCAGTGGATAAATTCTGTTATCCGGAAAGCCGCCGGGCGGTTCTGCATGATATCCGTTTTACCCTCAGACCGGGCCGGTTGCTCGGGTTGTGCGGCCCGACCGGCTGCGGAAAATCCACGCTGCTGGCACTGATCCAGCGTCATTATGATGTGACAGCGGGAAATATCTGTTTTCAGGGCAAACCGCTGCAGGAACTGACCTTCGACGGTTGGCATGCCCGGCTGGCGGTGGTGAACCAGACGCCGTTTCTGTTCTCCGATACTATCGCCAACAATATTGCGCTGGGTCGGCCCGGGGCGACACAGGACGAAATTGAACACGCGGCCCGGCTCGCCAGTGTCCATGATGATATTGAACGATTGCCGCTCGGTTATGAGACTCAGGCCGGTGAGCGGGGCGTGATGTTGTCCGGCGGGCAAAAACAGCGGATCTCCATTGCCCGCGCTTTGCTGATGGATGCCGAGATCCTGATCCTCGATGATGCACTTTCCGCAGTGGACGGGCAGACGGAATACCGGATCCTGCAGAATCTGCGGCACTGGGGGGAAGGCCGTACGGTGATTATCAGTGCGCACCGGCTTTCGGCGCTGACGGAAGCCGACAATATTCTTGTGCTGCAACAGGGCGGTATCAGTGCGCAGGGGCGTCATCAGGAACTGATTAATCAGAACGGATGGTATCGCGAAATGTATCATTATCAGCAGTTAGAGGCCGCGCTCGATGAGTGAACAGACCCGCCCGGAAACGGCAAAAAACCTGTGGCCGTCGCTGAAACGTCTGCTCGGCTATGGCCGTAACTACCGCCGCCCGATGGCGGTCGCCATTGTGATGCTGTGGCTGACTGCCATTGCGGAAGTGGCGGCACCGGTTCTGGTGAGTTATTTTATCGACAATATGGTGGCAAAAAACCAGATTGTCCTGCCGGTGACATTGCTGCTGGTGGCCGGGTTTATCGCCTTACAGATTGCCGCGTCGCTGCTGCACTATTTTCAGCTTATCTATTTCAATCAGGCCGCTGTCGGCGTGGTACAGACACTGCGCGCTGATGTGATGGATGCCGCGCTGCGCCAGCCGCTGAGTGCCTTTGATACTCAGCCGGTCGGGCAGTTGATCTCCCGTGTTACCAATGATACGGAGATGATCAAAGACCTGTTTGTTAACGTGTTGCCGACACTGTTCCGCAGCGTGGCGCTGATTGTGGTGATGCTGATCGCCATGTATTCGCTGGAGTGGCGGATGGCGCTGGTGGCAACCGCCATGTTCCCGGCGGTGATGCTGGTGATGTGGATCTATCAGCGGCTGAGTACGCCGATTGTGCGCCGGGTGCGCAGCTATCTGGCGGATATTAATGATGGTTTCCATGAAATTATCAGCGGCATGACGGTGATTCAGCAGTTTCGCCAGCAGGCGCGTTTCGGGGAGCGGATGTTTGCCGCCAACCGCCGCCACTATGAGGTCAGAATGGCGGCACTGCGGCTGGACGGCATTTTGCTGCGTCCGCTGCTGAGCCTGTTTTCAGCAGCGATCCTTTGCGGCCTGATGCTGCTGTTCGGGATCGGGGGCACCGGTGTTATCGGCGTCGGGGTGCTGTACGCCTTTATCACCTACCTCGGGCGGCTGAATGAACCACTGATCACGCTGACATCCCAGCAGTCTGTTTTACAGCAGGCAGTGATTTCCGGTGAGCGTGTTTTTGAGCTGATGGACAGCCCGCAGCAGAAATACGGGGCGGATGATCAGCCGCTGACCAGCGGCAGTATTCGTGTATCACACCTGACATTTGCCTATCAGCCGGGAAAACCGGTGTTGCGTGATATCAGCATTGATGTGGCGGAGCACAGTTTTATCGCCTTTGTCGGGCACACCGGCAGCGGGAAAAGCACACTGGCAAACCTGCTGATGGGCTACTATCCGTGGCAGGCCGGGGAAATCAGCCTCGGCGGACGTCCGCTGGAACAATTCTCACACAGAGCGCTGCGACAGGGTATTGCAATGGTGCAGCAGGACCCGGTCATTATGGCCGCGTCCTTCCGCGACAATATCACCCTCGGACGGGATATTGATGATGAGCGTATTCACCGGGTGCTGGAGATGGTTCAGCTGAGTGAACATGTCTCACAGCTTGAATACGGCCTGGATACTGAACTGGGCGAGCAGGGTAACACCTTGTCTGACGGGCAGAAACAGCTGCTGGCCATGGCACGGGTGCTGGTGCAGACCCCGAAAATCCTGATCCTGGATGAAGCAACTGCAAATATCGATTCCGGCACCGAGCAGGCGATTCAGAAAGCCTTACAGCTGATCCGCCGTGAAACCACACTGGTGGTGATTGCACACCGGCTGTCCACGATTGTTGATGCGGATACCATTTATGTGCTTAACCGCGGCGAAATGGCGGAATACGGCTCTCACCGGGCGTTACTGGCAGAGAAGGGTCGCTATTACCAGATGTATCAGCTGCAGCAGGTCGGGGAATCACTGAATGCCCCGGAAGAGAACGCTGCCCCTGCACTATAATTGTGAGATCGTTCACATAAACAGGTGCATGGTGCTGTAAAAAAGTGCAATCCCCGCATCACCGGAAAAGGTGTCTGATGAATCAGACACCTTTTTTATTTCTATCCCGTTGTTATCAATAGATTTAATTTCTATTCTGTATATTGGCATCACTTTTGCAATTTATCCGCAGGACACCAGCAACCTGAAGCGGAGAATGCGATGAAAATGATAATGGCCATCATCAAGCCTTTTAAACTTAATGACGTCAGAGATGCGCTGAACGAAGAAGGTATTCAGGGATTAACCGTACTGGAAGTGCGGGGGGCGGGCAGACAGAAGGGGCATACTGAGCTGTACCGGGGGGAAGAGTACAGCACGGATTTTCTGCCGAAGACACAGATTAATATTGTTGTGCCTGATGATTCCCTTGATCGCATTATTGAGGCAATTTGCCGCTCGG
Source organism: Morganella sp. GD04133 (assembly GCF_029835375.1). NCBI lineage: Bacteria > Pseudomonadati > Pseudomonadota > Gammaproteobacteria > Enterobacterales > Morganellaceae > Morganella > Morganella sp. GD04133. Next base: position 35,548 of record NZ_JAODZS010000018.1, read on the forward strand.
CATACACGGGCAGTATCGGTGACGGGAAAATATTTGTTTCAGACATTATACAGGCGGTGCGGATCCGTACCGGTGAACAAAATGATGAAGCTATTTAAACCGCACGGAGAGACTCAGATGATGAAACGAAAAATGATCCTGCCTGTTGTGATGTCTTCCGTGCTGCCGCTCCCGGCCTTCAGTGCAACGGAAGGAATGGATCGCGCGGATAATGGTTTTATGCTGATTTGCGCCGCACTGGTGTATTTTATGACACTTCCCGGTATCGCATTGTTTTACGGCGGACTGGTACGGCGTGAGAATGTGCTGTCAGTCATGACACAGGTGATTGTCAGTTTCGCACTGGTACTGCTGTTATGGATTTTTTACGGTTACAGCATGGCATTTTCTGACGGAAATGGTGTGATTGGCGGCTTGTCGAATGCATTTCTCAGCGGGATAACGCCTGTCAGTAACAGCGGCAGCATCAGCCAGCTGACGCACGTTATTTTCCAGGGTTCATTTGCGGCGATTACTGTTGCGCTTATCACCGGTGCGCTGGCGGAGCGGATAAAATTTACGGCTTTTCTGCTGTTTACCGTTATCTGGTTCTCTCTGGCTTATGTGCCAATGGCGCATATGGTCTGGGGCGGCGGTTGGCTGGCGGAAGATGGCGCACTGGATTTTGCCGGGGGAACCGTGGTGCATATTAACGCGGCGGTTGCCGGGTTAGTTGGTGCTTACATATTAGGAGCGCGCCTGTTACCGGGCAAAACAGCCACCAAACCGCACAGTCTGCCGATGGTCTTTACCGGTACGGCTATCCTTTATATAGGCTGGTTCGGGTTTAATGCCGGATCTGCAGGAAAACCGGATGGTATTGCGGCGCTGGCTTTTCTGAATACGGTGATTGCGGTAGCAGCGGGGGGGCTGGCGTGGGTGATAGCAGAGTGGTGCATGCGGGGTAAGCCCTCACTTCTTGGTGCATGTTCCGGTTGTATCGGCGGTCTGGTCGGTATCACCCCGGCAGCCGGTACAGTGGGCGTTGCGGGAGCTATTGTCATCGGTCTGGTCAGCGGTCTTGCCGGTTACTGGGGTGTCACCGCACTGAAACGCCGCCTGAAAGCCGATGATGTCTGTGATGTCTTTGGGATCCACGGAGTTTGCGGCATCGCGGGCTGTCTGCTGACCGGGGTTTTTACAGCGTCTGCGCTCGGCGGTACCGGTTACGCGGAAGGTGTCACTATGCTGCATCAGGTATGGATTCAGGCGGAAAGTATCCTGGTGACTGTGCTCTGGAGCGGAGTGATTACTTACATCGCATTCAAATGCGCGGCACTGACAACCGGTGTACGCTGCACAGAAGAAGACGAGATCAACGGGCTGGATATCAGCACGCACGGCGAACAGGCCTATAACCGGTCATAAGCCGCAAAAAAGTAAGCCCCCGCTCACAACTGTGCAGCGGGGGCTTTTTTTATTGTTGCCAGCGGGATATTTATTTCTCCCGTAAGCGCAGAACACCCTCCTGCACCGTAGAAGCAACCAGCACACCGGCCTGATTATAGAAGTGACCACGGACAAATCCGCGTCCGCCGGACGCTGTCGGGCTTTCCACCGCATACAGCAGCCATTCATCCAGCCGGAACGGGCGGTGATACCACATGGAATGATCGATGGTGGCAATCTGAATTTCCGGCTGCATAAAGCCGTAGCCATGCGGCTGGAGAGCGGTCGGCAGGAAATTGTAGTCAGAAGCATAACTGAGCAGATACTGATGCAGCGCCTGATCATCCGGCATTGCGCCGTTGGTTTTCAGCCAAGTATAGCGCACCGGTGGATTTTCCGGGTTCTGAAACGGGCTGTAAAACCGCACCGGCCGCCATTCAATGGCCTGTTCCCGCAGGAACAGTGCCTGCATTTTCGGCGGCAGATTCACGGCAATCTTGCGGGCGATATCGGTTTCAGAGGCGAGTCCGTCAGGACCGGGAACATCCGGCATGGTATTCTGATGCTCAAAACTGCTCTCTTCCCCCTGGAAAGAGGCGGTCATATAGAAAATCGGTTTTCCGTTCTGAATAGCGCTGACACGGCGGGCACTGAAACTCTTGCCGTCACGCAGATTTTCCACATCATAAATAATGGGTTTATGGCTGTCGCCCGGGCGCAGAAAATAGCTGTGAAATGAATGAACGCGGCGATCAGCCGGAACGGTTTGTCCCGCTGCATACAGTGCCTGTCCGGCAACTTGTCCGCCAAAGACCTGTGGCAGGCCGAGATCTTCACTTTGCCCCCGGAATAACCCGTCTTCGAGTTTTTCGAGTGCCATCAGGTTTATCAGGTTTTCTAATGCCAGGCTCATAATTACCCTTATTAAGTATTTCAGCAGGAACCGGTCATTCTAATCGCTGTCAGTGCAATTGAAAAATGATAAACCGCCGTTATGTGCGGTTCCCGGTCGGCAGAGGTCTGTTGTTGTGTCAGTGGTGTGTAAAAATACAGCGGTCAGCGCCGGTTGCCTTGCTATTTCAGTGCTGATCCCGGATAATGACACCGCCTCATTATTGAGGGTTCCTATGGGGGCTTTGTTGGTTCTCCCGCAACATGAACTTGTTAACTCGGTCAGGTCCGGAAGGAAGCAGCCATAGCAGGGGAATTGTGTGCCGGGATGTCGCTGGCAAGGCCCCCACCCATTTCAGTTGTACCCGTCTCTGTGATTATCCCGTTCCTGATTCTGAACCTCCCTGTCTGAACAGACGATATCTTCTGATATTCATCCGGCGCATATTGTTCATATATTCATGATTTAACGTTATCTCTGTCCGCGCAAACCGGAGCATTCAGCAGATAACATCAGGTAAAAGGATACAGCAATATGTGTAAAATTTGTTTTATGTTGTCAGTATAAAAGAATGAGTTTCACATAAAACAGCATGTTCAGATAAAAATTTTATTTTTGATTTAACACATCATAGTGGTAAATAGTGAAAATGTAATTTTCTGTACAGCAGGTGTATTAATAAATACGTATCGGAATTTAATAACCTGGTGAGTGAAAAAAAACAGAAAATATATGCTTTTGTTATAAATTATATCTGTAACGTAATATAGGTAAAGAATAGCAGGATAAATAGCGGGCATGATCAAAAGCCAAAGTCAGCCAGCTGTGCCTTTGGCCCGGGATCACTAAAAATAAGACTATTGCCTGAAAGAGAGGCAGTTACAGCAGACTGAATTAACGGACAAACTTCCAGACAGATGCCGGGATTTTGTCATACAGTTTATTCATGGTTAATTCAGCCAGACGATGATCAGCCGCTGAATAAAAAACCTCCAGCTCGTCATCAGTCAGTTCATATTTGTTCTTCTCAATGACACGTTCCAGTGTTTCAATCGAAGTGCACTTACGTAAGCGCATGAGATAGTCCAGTTTAGTCATCATATGTTATCTTCTTGCTGAGTTGTTAGTACGCAATATACTGATATATAGGTCTGTATTCCGTTAGTGGACAAGATGCCCCTCGCTGGTCAGCATGCTGCTTACCAGTGATGCCATCTTCTTCCATTCCTCAACCTCATTAAATGAAACTTCCATCTGACCAAACAGCGCGTAAGTTTCATCGATGTATTCATCGACAAATGAGATGAGGTCCTTATTTTGTGTATGTTTTATCTTAAAACTCCAGGTTACGTCAGCAATGTAACCTAATAATTCGTTAAGTTTTAAGTTTGAATCTGAGGCTAAATCATTAACCCAATAATTATTGCTTCTGATGAGCGTTTGCGTGCCTTCACGGCAAAGTTCATCGCACAGATACTTCAATACCGCAATATCGTAATTTCGTGGAGAATACTCGTCCATAATCACCTCCTGAATGTAACCGGGAATGATAAGGCGCTGAAAAACGTTAAATTATAATTAACACATGAGTAAGGTATTACGTTATCGACGTCGGTATATTATATATAGCATCAGCCTTTAATTATAAATAAAGGTAACGTAAAGATCCGTTCAGCACAAGCGGATAACCAGACGCTGATTACGTGTTAATCTGTTTCAGTCAGTGAACGTGATGTTCCGGAAAAAGATGTGGATAAAAAGGTCTGAGTTAACCCTGCTGGTAATATAACACTATTTCGGCTCTTGTCACTAGCCAAAATACAAAAAAAATAAATTTAAATACAGAATAAATGCGTGGATACACAGTCTGTAATTACTCATCTGCTTAAATTTACTGAATTTTTATGAAGAAGGACAGGTGATGAATCATAACGTGTTATGACAAAACCTTACATTTGTGAAAAGTGATAATTTACACTCATCTATTGTTTATTTAAGTTTTTTTTACTCAAATTTAAAAATATTCGTCATGTCAAAAAAATAAAAAAGGTCACTAATGTGACCTTTTTATGTTTAAGCAGGATTAAAATCCGTCAGGACTATCACTTTTCTGCGTGACCGCATGAGCATGCTCAATATCGTCACTCTTCTTACTGAAGCGACGGCGGATAACCACATAGAAGACCGGTACGAAGAAGATAGCCAGTGAGGTCGCGGCGATCATACCACCGAATACCCCGGTACCAACGGCGTTCTGTGCACCGGAACCGGCACCGTTACTCAGGACTAATGGTATAACCCCGAGCATAAAGGCCAGTGATGTCATCAGGATAGGACGCAGACGCATCTTAACGGCTTCCAGTGTTGCTTCAATCAGTCCTTTACCTTCTTTCTCCATCAGGTCTTTGGCGAATTCCACAATCAGGATGGCGTTCTTCGCCGACAGCCCGATGGTTGTCAGCAGACCGACCTTGAAGTACACGTCGTTATCCAGCCCGCGTGCGTGGGTCAGTAACAGTGCGCCGATAACCCCGAGCGGAACCACCAGCATAACAGAGAACGGAACCGACCAGCTCTCATACAGGGCCGCCAGACAGAGGAAGACCACAATCAGAGAGATGGTATACAGCGCCGGGGCCTGGTTACCGGACAGTTTTTCCTGGTAAGACATACCTGTCCATTCAACACCAAAGCCCTGCGGCAGTTCTTTCGCCATGCTTTCCATCAGTGCCATCGCATCACCACTACTTTTACCCGGTGCGGCGCTGCCCTGAATCTGCATAGCCGGAATACCGTTATAACGTTCAAGGCGCGGTGAACCGAAGGTCCACGGATCCTTTTGCGTATCGATAAAGGCAGAGAATGGTACCATCTGACCCTGATTATTGCGGACATACTGCTCAGCAATATTTTTCGGCTGCATACGGAACGGCGCATCAGCCTGTACGTACACTTTCTTCACACGACCGCGGTCGATAAAGTCGTTGACGTAGCTGCCGCCGAACATGGTGCTCAGCGCGGCGTTAATGGTTTGGATATCAACCCCTAATGCCTCTGCTTTCTGCTGATCGACATGGATATGATACTGTGAGGTATCTTCCATCCCGTTCGGACGCACCTGCACCAGCATATCCGGATGCTCGCCTGCCATCTTCAGTAACTGGTTACGGGCAGCGGTCAGTGCTTCATGACCCTGGTTGGCGTTATCCATCAGTTCGAGATCGAAGCCGCTGGATGAACCCAGTTCCACAATCGGCGGAATGTTAACCGCGAAGATCATGGCTGAGGTATCGGTAAAGAAGTGCTGGTTGGCGCGTGCAACAACCGCTTCCACCTTATCTTCTTTCGCCTTACGTTCATCCCAGTTTTTCAGAACGATAAACGCCAGACCCATATTCTGTCCCTGACCCGCAAAGCCGAAGCCGTTAACGGTAAAGACAGATTCAACCACGTCTTTTTCATTTTCCAGATAGTACTTACTGACACCATCAAGAACAATCTGGGTTTGTTCCTGTGTGGAGCCCGGAGATAACTGAACCATCGTCAGCAGTACGCCCTGGTCCTCTTCAGGCAGGAACGATGTCGGCAGACGGGTAAACATGAAGATCATGCCTGCAACCAGCAGCACATAGATCAGCAGGTAACGCCCGGTCCCGCGCAGCATACGGCCCACACTGTTGGTGTAGTGGTTGGTCTGCTTCTCAAACATACGGTTAAACCAGCCGAAGAACCCGGTTTGTGTGCCGTGGCTGCCTTTGGTGATTGGTTTAAGCATAGTGGCACACAGTGCCGGTGTCAGGATCAGTGCCACGAAGACGGATAATATCATCGCGGAAACAATGGTAATCGAGAACTGACGGTAGATTGCCCCGGTTGACCCGCCGAAGAAGGCCATCGGAATAAATACCGCTGATAACACCATGGCGATACCGACCAGGGCGCTCTGGATCTGAACCATCGACACTTTTGTGGCTTCTTTCGGCGGCAGGCCGGTCTCCTGCATAACACGCTCGACGTTTTCCACCACCACGATGGCGTCATCCACCAGAAGACCGATTGCCAGTACCATCGCAAACATCGTCAGGGTATTGATCGAATACCCGAAGGCGGCAAGGGTGGCAAAGGTTCCCAGCAGTACCACCGGTACGGCGATTGTCGGGATCAGCGTTGCACGGAAGTTTTGCAGGAACAGATACATCACCACAAACACCAGCATGATCGCTTCGACCAGTGTTTTCACCACTTCGAAAATGGAGATTTTGACGAATGGTGTCGTATCGTACGGATAAACAACAGTCAGACCGTCCGGGAAGAACTCGGACATATTGTTCAGTGTATCGCGGACTGCTTTGGCGGTATCCAGTGCGTTAGCGCCGGTCGCCAGTTTGATCCCGATACCCGCTGCCGGTTTACCGTTATAGCGGGCGATACTGCCGTAGTTTTCTGCACCCAGTTCAACATATGCCACATCTTTCAGGCGGACAACGGAGCCGTCAGTGTTAACCCGCAGCATGATTTCCTGAAACTGCTCAGGACTGTTCAGACGGGTCTGTGCAATGATGGAGGCGTTCAGGCGCTGGTTTGGTACCGGCGGGGTTCCCCCTAACTGACCGGCGGCAACCTGGTTGTTTTGTACCTGAATGGCATTGATGATATCAATCGTACTCAGGTTGTATTTAACCAGTTTATCCGGGTCAAGCCAGATACGCATAGCATACGGGCTGCCGAACAGCTGGGTCTCACCCACACCGCCGACACGGCTGATCGGATCTTTGATGTTGGAGCCGACATAGTCCGCAATGTCATTTTGTGACATTGAGCCGTCTTCAGAGATAAAACCCGCCACCAGCAGGAATGAACTGGCTGATTTCTCAACCGTGATCCCCTGCTGCTGAACTTCCTGAGGAAGCAGCGGCATTGCCAGCTGGAGTTTATTCTGAACCTGTACCTGAGCAATATCCGGGTTGGCGTCCGCTTCAAAGGTCAGCGAGATATTCATGTTACCCGCTGAGTCACTGGTTGAAGACATGTACACCATTTTGTCGATACCGTTCATGTTCTGTTCGATAACCTGCGTTACCGTGTTCTGAACCGTTTCGGCATCGGCGCCCGGATAGTTTGCGGAAATTGAAATAGTCGGCGGTGCAACAGTCGGATACTGTGCCACCGGCAGTTTCATGATCGCCAACAGACCTGCAAGCATGGTAATAATGGCGATTACCCATGCAAATATCGGTCTTTCAATAAAAAACTTTGGCATGAATCACTGACTCCTTATTGGGACTTCTGAGCAGATTCAGTATTTTTCGGCGCAGCCGCCGGCTGTGCATTTAAATCTGCTTCTGTTGCCTTAACGGCAGCACCCGCTTTGATTTTCTGGAAGCCTTCAACCACCACGCGCTCACCATCGTTCACACCGGATGTGACCAGCCATGAGCTGCCGTAAGACTGGCCGACAGTGACCGGACGGACTTCGATTTCATTTTTGGCGTTCACAATGTTAACCACCGCACCTCCTTTGGCTGTACGGATAACACCCTGCTGAGGGATCAGGATGGCGTCAGGACGCACACCTTCATCAACACGGGCGCGGACAAACATGCCCGGCAGCAGGGTTTCCTGCGGGTTCGGGAACACGGCGCGCATGGTGATAGAACCGGTGGTTTCGTCAACCGTCACATCGGAGAATTCCAGATAACCTTTATGGGTATAATCTTTGTTTTCCGCTGTCACCAGACTGACCGCCACTTTACCCTGTTCTTTATCCACGACACCGCTGGCGATTTCGTGTTTCAGACGCAGATAATCATCGCTGGACTGAGTCACATCCACATAGATAGGGTCGATCTGCTGAACCAGTGTCAGTGCCTGGGTCTGACCCGTTGCCACTAATGCACCCTCAGTCACGTTTGATTTCCCGGACAGGCCGGAAATCGGTGACGTAACTTTGGTGTAGTTCAGGTTGATTTGTGCTGTCTGAACCGCAGCCTGTGCAGCCTGAACCGCAGCCTGAGCCTGTGCGTATGTGGAGACCGCCTCATCATAATCCTGGCGGCTGATATAGTTTGTTCCCAGCAACGGTTTATAGCGGTTCACTGTCAGGCGGGCCAGTTCGGCATTCGCTCTGGCTTTGGCCAGTTCAGCCTGCGCGCTGTTCAGCGTGGCCTGAAAAGGAGCCGGATCAATTTGATAGAGCGATTCGCCTTCTTTGACGTCACTTCCTTCTTTGTAGTTGCGTTTTAAAATGATGCCGCCGACCTGAGGGCGCACTTCTGCGATGCGGTAAGCAGAAGTTCGTCCCGGCAGTTCCGTGCTCACTGTCAGTGGTGCCGCTTTCAGTGTGACAACTTTAACATCCGGCGGTGGCATTTCGCCCCCTTGCTTCTGCTCTTCACCACATCCGGACAGCAGAAAGCTCCCGGACAGAACGAGCATCGCCAGAGGTAGAACGCCTCTGTTTTTTCGCATAGTAAACCTCTATAAAATGTCGATTTTTAACCGGTAAATATGGTTGATTAACTAATAAATCAGCGTGCTATAATACAAACATACACGAATGTATGTAAATTAACTTCAGATGACACAGGCCTTACATGGCACGAAAAACTAAACAACAGGCCGGAGAAACCCGCCGGCAGATTATTGATGCCGCATTGACCGCCTTCAGTGAGCGGGGCGTGTCTGCGACGTCATTAGTGGATATTGCAAAGCAAGCAGGTGTGACCCGTGGTGCGATCTATTGGCACTTCAAAAATAAAGTTGATCTGTTTACTGAAGTCTGTTCGATAACCGATACGAAAATTGGCTTTATTGAACAAGAGTATCGGGCAAAATACCCGGATAATCCACTTTTAGTGTTTAAGAAAATATTAATTTACATTCTGACGTCTGTGGCATCCGATCCCAAAATGCGGGCTATTTTGAGCATTTCATTTCATAAATGTGAATTTACCGGTGAAATGAGCGAATTAATTACCATCAGACAAAATTTATATGCTGCGGAATACTCCAGAATAGAATCTTTTCTGATAGAAAGTGTCACTCTGGGGCTGCTGCCGTCAACCCTCGACCTGCGCCGTGCGGCTATTATGCTGCGCGGGATGATAACCGGGCTGTTAGAAAACTGGCTCTTTTCCAGCGAGAGTTTTAATATCAGCGGGCAGGCCGAATATTTGGTTGACGGTTATCTGGATATGTTAATGCTCAGTAAAAATATGCAACTACCGCCGGCAGACGCCTGATTTACATTTTATAACATTAACCTTAAGGATATCATGTATGAAGCCTGTATTAATTATTGCCAACGGCGCTGCGTATGGCAGTGAATCTTTATTTAATGCTCTGCGTCTGGCAATTGCGATTAAAGAGCAGGATACTCAGGTGCCGATGAATATTTTTCTGATGTCAGATGCGGTGGTTGCCGGGTTACGCGGTCAGCAGCCGAAAGAAGGTTATAACCTGAAACAGATGCTGGAGATCCTGCTGGCACAGAAAACAGAGATTAAGCTGTGCAAAACCTGCACCGATGCGCGCGGTATCACTGAGCTTCCGCTGGTGGACGGTGTGCAGGTCGGGACGCTGGCCGAACTGGCACAGTGGTCACTGGATGCAGAAAAAATCATTACCTTTTAATCAGATAACCTGAAACAAACAGCCGGGGAAGGGCAGATACAGGTGGATATTATTATGAAGCGAATCAGCCGTGTCCCGGCTTCCGGTCTGCTGAGGCAGATTTTCCTCCGTCTTTTTACCTGTTTTATCTTTCTGCTGCCGGTACTGGTTCAGAACAGTGCATTGGCGGCCGCGCCGGATATTCCGGACCGCAACACCATTCAGACCGAACTCAATGCTCTGAATAACCGCAAAGAACAGACTGCCGCTGATAAGTTATCAGTGCAGGATCTGGAGCGGGCGCTGGTGTTTTATGACAATCTCGATGCCCTGAAAGAGAAATCGCAGGCACTGAAAAAACAGGTGGATGACGCCCCGAAATTGTCAGATCAGGTCACACAAAAATTAACGCAGATTAAATCATTAACGGATGAAGGCGTGGCGGAATACCGGGCCTCCATTGAGAATCTGCCGCTCTCACAGCTGGAGCTGAAACTTAACAGCACCCTTGAGGCGTTGCAGACCGCACAGAATAACCTCTCTTCTTATAACAGTGATCTGATTGCACTCCAGACTCAGCCTGAGCGCGCGCAGAATATTATGTATGCCAATGTGCAGCGCCTGCAGCAGATCCGCGTTGAACTGAATGACTCTATGGCAGCCCAGAAAGTGCTGCGGCCGACGGAAATTGAAGCCCTTCAGGTAGAGCAGTATTACTTACAGCAGCAGATTGATTATCAGAAGCGGGCATTACAGTCGAACACCCTGCTGCAGAACCTGCTGCAGGTGCAGCGTGACTATGTGGTGGAACGCATCAAACAGCTGGAAAGCAATATTGATGTGATTCAGGAAACCGTCAGCAGTAAACGGCTGGATTATTCGGAAGAAGCAGCCAAAGAGGCGCAGAGCTCGGATGATACCCCGCGTAATATGCAGGACGATCCGCTGGTGCAGCGTGAAATCGCGCTCAACCATGATTTAAGTGAAAAACTGGTCGCCGCTACCCGTGATAATAACCAGCTGGTGCAGCGCACGATTAAAATCCGCAGTATTCTGGATCGCGCGCTGCAATCCGAGCGCAACCTCAAAGAGCAGATTACGGTGTTGCGCGGCAGTCTGCTGCTCTCCCGTATCCTGTTTAAAGAGCAGATCAACCTGCCGCCGGATTTACTGATTAAGGATTTACCGGACAGAATTGCGGATATGCGCCTGGCGCAGTTTGAAATTAACCAGCAGCGCGACAAGCTTTATCAGCCGGACAATTTCGTCAGTACCCTGATTGACGAATACGCCAAAACCCATGATGTACCGGCGACCGAAGCGGATCTGCGGGCTCAGAAGCATGCACTGATGCAGGTGGTGTCCGTCCGTCAGGATCTGCTGGATCAGCTGAATACCCAGATGGGCAACCAGATTTCCCAGGCGATTAACCTGCAGCTGGATCAGACTCAGCTGGTTACCGTGGTGGCTTCACTGGAGAAAACCCTCGCGCAGCAGATTTTCTGGGTCAACAGTAACAAACCGGTAAACCTGGCCTGGTTTCAGTCTTTCCCGGGCGCAGCCAAACAGGAGCTGACGTCACTGGATCTGAACTGGTCACTGCAAAGCCTGGTCAACGGTTTTATCGATTCCCTCTTTATTACCATTCCGCTGCTGATTATTGCGCTGCTGCTGCGTTTCGGTACCAAGAATATTGATACCAAACTGGCGGAAATTAATGCCGATGTCGGGCGGCTGAAAAAAGACCGGCAGATATACACGCCGATGGCGCTGGGGCTGACGCTGATCAAAACCCTGCCTTCCTCACTGCTTGTCATCGCTTTCGGGTATTTTTGCCTGAAAACCGGCAGTGCGGATTCCGCGCTGATGTGGACCATCTCCCGCCAGCTGGCACTCTTCTGGGTGCTGTTCGAGTGGAGCTACCGGGTGATGAAACCGGAAGGCATTGCGGTCACGCACTTCGGGATTGACCCGGAGATCTGCCGTACCGGCCGCCGCAGACTGGTGCGTCTGGCTCTGCCGCTGCTGCCGATTATGCTGTGGGCCGCTTACGGCATGGAATATCCGCTGCGTCTGGTGGATGATGTGATTGGTCAGCTGGTGGTGCCGGTGGCGCTGGTGTTCGTCTTTGCATTCACACTGCCGTTCTGCATTGAGATCTGGCGTGAGAAAGGCTCTCACCTGGTGCGGGCCTTTCTGCTGACCCTGCTGACGTTCTCTCCGCTGATTCTGGTGGTGCTGGTCGGTCTGGGGTATTACTACACGGCGCTGCGCCTCAGCAGCCGCTGGATAGACAGCCTCTATCTGCTGCTGATGTGGTATATGGTGTATCACACCAGTCTGCGCGGCCTGGCACTGGCGGCGCGGCGGCTGACCTATCAGCGTGCGCTGGCCCGTCGTCAGAAACAGCAGGTTCAGCATAAAGAACAGCATGAGGGGGATGATGTCCCGGATATGATTGTGGAAGAGCCGCCGATGTCGATGGAGCTGATTAATCAGCAGTCACTGCGTCTGACCTCGATGGTGCTGTTTATTGTCTTTGCGGTGGCGTTCTACGGTATATGGTCTGATTTTATTACCATATTCTCTTTCTTCGACAGTATCACGCTGTGGCATTACAACGTCGATACCGCACTGGGGAATGTGGTGGAGGCGATCACGCTCGGGGATCTGATCCTGTCTGTCCTGATTGTGGTCATTTCCTGGATAATGATGCGCAACCTGCCGGGGCTGCTGGAAGTCCTTGTGCTCTCACGTCTCTCGCTGCGTCAGGGTACCTCGTACGCTATCACCACGATTCTGACTTACCTGATTGTCGGGATCGGGACGATTGCCGCGTTCGGTACGCTCGGGGTGTCGTGGGGTAAATTACAGTGGCTGGCGGCAGCCTTAACCTTCGGTCTCAGCTTCGGGTTACAGGAAATCTTCGCCAACTTTGTCTCTGGTATCATTATTCTGTTCGAGCGCCCGATCCGCATCGGCGATACCGTCACTATCGGCACCTTCTCCGGTACGGTTAACAAAATCCGTATCCGTGCGACCACGGTGGTTGATTTTGACCGCAAAGAGGTGATTATCCCGAACAAAGCCTTTATGACCGAGCGCCTGACCAACTGGTCACTGTCTGATACGGTCACGCGGATTGTGATTAATGTCGGTGTGGCTTACGGTTCGGATCTGGCGAAAGTGAAAGAGGTCTTACTGAAAGCCGCCACCGATAACCCGAAAGTGATGACTGACCCGGCGCCGGGCGTGTATTTCACCGAGTTTGGTGCCAGCAGTCTCGATCACCAGCTGCGTTTCTATGTGCGCACTATCGGTGACCGCAGTGCCACCACGGACGAAGTGAACCGCGCGATTGACCGGATGGCGCGTGAAAACGATATCAATATCGCCTTCAACCAGCTGGAAGTGTATCTCCACGATCAGAACAGCGGTAAAGAAGTGCAGGTGCAGGGAAAAGATAAGGATGACGGCGCTCAGCCGGCCTGATCACCGTCAGTATCGCGCAGTTTGTTTTCATAATCGCGGCGGACAATCTGTAACGCCGCGAGCACGGTTGCGGGCGGGATGCGGTTTTCTTCCAGCAGACAGATAAGATCGACCGCCAGTTTTACCTCATCGGGGGCATTTTCAAGACTCATGGGGATATCCGGTATCTGATTAAAATTCGGTGCCGTCGTGGCGTTCAATCTGCCGCTCTATCCGCTGCAGCGCCTGACGGCAGCGGACAAGGCGTCCGGCCAGTGCTGCCAGCTCTTTCTGCAGTTTTTGCTGTTCGGCAAAGGTTTGTGCGCGGCCGAGGGCCAGCTCACGGTCATCGGTCATCTGTGCCAGGCGGCGCTCATAATCCTGATGCTGCGCCAGACGCTGATACAGATCCACCTGGCTGTCCCGTTTCACATAGCTTTGCTCTTTCTGCCGCAGGGACTGCGTTGCCGCTTCACGGCTCAGTGCCGCAATCTGGGCAACAATTTTTTCTGCCAGGAAGCGCACCTGTTCTGCCCGGTTTTCATCCGCACACAGCTCAAGCTGATCAGTATGGTGCAGTAATTCATCCATGCAGAGACGCAGGGTTTTATTGCGGGCGGCGAACAGGGTATCATCGAAGCAACGCTGGCTCAGCTCCCTGTCTGCTATCGGGGCAATTTGCGCTTCCAGCGCGCTGATTTTCTGCCTCAGCGCCTGTAACAATTGTCTGGTGTTCATATCCGCCTCAGTGAAATGTGCCCGGGATCGTCGTTGTTGAGGATCTGATAACTACGGAAGCATTTTTTAGTCTGTTTGATATAAAACAACAAATAATCGGCAAAGTCACGGGATACGGTTGCAATTTTCCCCTGATTTGCATAGATTCTGAGGTTTCGTGTTCTCTCTATGGCACCTATTATGAGCGCAACTGCTGAACAACTGCAATTTATTAAAGAAAGTATCCGGACTATCCCTGACTATCCTAAGGAAGGGGTACTGTTTCGCGACATCACCACATTACTGTCTGACCCTGAAGCTTACCGCCTGACGATTGATATGCTGGTGGCGCATTTCGCAGACAAAGGGATCACCAAAGTCGTGGGCACTGAAGCCCGCGGATTCTTATTCGGCGCACCGGTTGCGTTACGTCTGGGTGTCGGCTTTGTTCCGGTCCGCAAAAAAGGGAAATTACCGTGTGATACCCTCAGCGAGACCTATGATCTGGAATACGGCACTGATACCCTGGAGATGCATAAAGACAGCATCAGCAGCGGTGACAACGTGCTGGTTGTTGATGACCTGCTGGCCACCGGCGGCACCGTCAATGCGACCATCCGTCTGATCCGCCGTCTGGGCGGTGAAGTGCATGAAGCGGCCTTTATTATCGGCCTGCCGGATCTCGGCGGCGCGAAACGCCTTGAAGCGGAAGGTGTACACAGCTTCTGCCTGCTGGAATATGCCGGCGGTTGAGTCTCTCCCCATATTAAACGCAAACTCAGCCTCGCCCATTGTGGTGAGGCTGTGGTAGCATGATGGAAAATCATGTTCACTCTCTGCGGAATCCATGAGCTATCAAGTCCTTGCCCGTAAGTGGCGACCACAAACATTTTCACAGGTTATCGGTCAGCAGCATGTTCTGACAGCGCTCGCAAACGGGCTGGAACATCAGCGGCTGCACCACGCCTATCTCTTTTCCGGTACCCGCGGGGTCGGAAAAACCACCCTGGCACGCCTGTTCGCCAAAGGTCTCAACTGCGAACAGGGCATCACCGCCACCCCGTGCGGTAAATGCCAGAACTGCCTGGAAATTGAGCAGGGGCGGTTTGTTGATCTGATTGAGATCGATGCCGCATCGCGCACCAAGGTGGAAGATACCCGTGAACTGCTGGATAACGTCCAGTACGCTCCGTCACGCGGGCGTTTCAAAGTCTATCTTATCGATGAAGTCCACATGCTCTCCCGTCACAGCTTTAATGCGCTGCTGAAAACCCTGGAAGAGCCGCCGGAGCACGTCAAATTCCTGCTGGCGACCACCGACCCGCAAAAGCTGCCGGTGACGATTTTATCCCGCTGCTTACAATTCCATCTCAAAGCACTGGATGTGGATCAGATCAGTCAGCAGCTTGATACCATTCTGACCGCAGAACAGATTGAAAACGATGCCCGCGCACGGCTGTTACTGGCCCGTGCCGCCGACGGCAGTATGCGTGATGCTCTGAGTCTGGCGGATCAGGCGATTGCGCTTGGTGCCGGGAAAGTGACCACGGACGTGGTCACGCAGATGCTCGGTACTCTCGACGACGAGCAGCCCCTGACTATCCTGGAAGCCCTGGTAAAAGGGGATGGCGTTCAGGTGATGAACGGTGTGAACGATGCCGCATCACGGGGCGCGGACTGGGATAATCTGCTGACAGAAATGCTGGCGGCGCTGCATAAAATTGCCATGCTGCAACTGCTGCCGGTACAGGAAAACAGTGCTGCCGGTGTGACAGAAGAGCGTCTGCGTATCCTGGCCCGGGCCATTGCCCCGGCGGATCTGCAACTCTATTACCAGACACTGCTGGTCGGCCGCAAAGAGCTGCCGTATGCGCCGGACAGACGCATGGGCGCGGAAATGGCACTGTTACGTGCGCTGGCATTCCATCCGCGTAATGTGATTGATGACGTGATCACCGCGCCGTCCGTGGCACCGGTTTCCCTGCCGTCACAACCGCAGACCGCAGCACCGGTCGCACCGGCACGCAGTACACCGCCGCCGGTGATGCCGCAGGAAACGGAAAATAACCCGACAGCCCAGTTGCTGAGAGCCCGTGATGCGCTGAACCGGCAGGAGACCCCGCCGTCAAAAAAGTCTGAGCCGGTTACCTTAACGGATAAGGGTAAACCGGCGAACTCAGCACTGGAGCGACTCGCTGCCGTGACTGAAAACCGCCGGGGGCGTGCTGTGTCTGCACCGCAGCCGAAAGCATCCGGAAAGCCGCAGCCGTATCAGTGGCGTCCGCAGAAACAGGATGAACCGGAAGAAAAAACCCCGGTTGCGCGCCCGAAAGATATCAAAAAAGCCCTTGAGCACGAAAAAACACCGGAAGTGGCTGAAAAGCTGGCTGTTGCCGCCCGGGAACGGGATCCGTGGGCGGCGGATATTGATAAAATGCAGCTGCCGAAACTGGTGCAGCAACTGGCGCTGAATGCCGTGAAAGAGCAGACCGGGGAAGACAGTATTTGTCTGCATCTGCGTACCTCGCAGCGCCACCTGAATTCAAAATCAGCACACAGTGTGCTGAGTGATGCACTGAGTGAACTTTATGGTAAAGTTATCAGTCTCACGATTTGTGAAGACGATGATGTCAGCATGAAAACGCCGCTGGAATGGCGGCAGGCTATCTATGAAGAGATGCTGGCGCAGGCGCGTCAGTCCATTGTGACGGATAAAACCATTCAGACTCTGCTGACCTTTTTTGATGCGGAACTGGATGAAGAGAGTATCCGGCCTGTTTAACCACCCTGCGTTGGAATACGCAATTTAGTCAAAGAGAGAAAACTATGTTCGGTAAAGGCGGTTTGGGCAATCTCATGAAACAAGCCCAGCAAATGCAGGATAAAATGCAGCAGATGCAGGAAGAGATTGCAAATACGGAAGTCACCGGTGAATCCGGTGCAGGCCTGGTTAAAGTGACTATCAACGGCGCACATAACTGCCGCCGTGTGGAAATCGATCCAAGCCTGATGGAAGACGACAAAGAGATGCTCGAAGATCTGATTGCTGCCGCATTCAATGATGCCGCGCGTCGTATCGACGAAACTCAGAAAGAAAAAATGGCGTCAGTCTCCAGCGGAATGCAGCTGCCGCCGGGCTTTAAGATGCCGTTCTGATGCAAACCAGTCCGCTTCTTGAAGCACTGATGGACGCCCTGCGTTGCCTGCCGGGCGTCGGGCCGAAATCGGCGCAGCGTATGGCGTTTCAGCTGTTACAGCGCGACCGCAGCGGCGGGATGCGCCTGGCACAGGCGCTGACCCGTGCCATGTCGGAAATTGGTCACTGCCGGGACTGCCGGACGTTTACCGAGCAGGAACAGTGTACTATCTGCGCTAACCCTCGCCGTCAGCAGACCGGCCTTATCTGTGTGGTGGAAAGCCCGGCGGATATCCACGCGATTGAGCAGACAGGGCAGTTTTCCGGCCGTTACTTTGTGCTGATGGGACACCTGTCACCGCTGGACGGCATCGGTCCGATGGATATCGGGCTGGATAAACTGGAGGCGAGGCTGGCTCAGGAAACCATCACTGAGGTGATCCTGGCGACCAACCCGACAGTGGAAGGGGAAGCCACCGCCAACTATATTGCGGAAATGTGCGCGCAGTATGATGTCTCCGCCAGCCGTATCGCCCATGGTGTACCGGTCGGCGGTGAGCTGGAAATGGTGGACGGTACGACCTTGTCCCACTCCATTGCCGGACGTCAGAAAATCCGTTACAACAGCGGTTACTGACAGCAATTTTGCCGGTTACCCGGACAGACGGTCTGTGCCGTCTGTCACTTTTCCTCAGAATTGTCACAAAAAATTCCCCGTTTGCCTTGAAAATGTAAAGACCGGCCCCACCTGATTTTTATCCTGTTTTTTTTCGTTGATAAGTCAGTCTGAGGTTATTCATGAGTCTGCAAGAACAAGAAACCCGTGGTTTTCAGTCAGAAGTAAAACAACTTCTGCAGTTAATGATCCACTCACTTTATTCCAACAAAGAAATTTTCCTGCGCGAGCTTATCTCCAACGCCTCTGATGCGGCCGATAAACTGCGCTTCCGTGCCTTATCCGACAGTTCACTGTATGAAAATGACGGTGATCTGCATGTCCGTCTGTCCGCTGATAAAGAAAAACGCACCCTGACCATCAGTGATAACGGTATCGGGATGACCCGTGATGAGGTCATCGACAACCTGGGCACGATTGCCAAATCCGGCACCAAAGCTTTCCTCGAATCGCTCGGCTCTGACGCGGCAAAAGACAGCCAGCTGATCGGTCAGTTCGGGGTGGGTTTCTATTCCGCCTTTATCGTGGCAGACAAAGTCACGGTGATCACCCGTGCCGCAGGTGTGCCGTCTGATCAGGCAGTATTCTGGGAATCGGAAGGGGAAGGGGATTACTCTATCGCCAAAACCCACAAGGATTCACGCGGTACTGAAATCACCCTGCATTTCCGTGAAGGGGAAGATGAGTTCCTCGATGACTGGCGTCTGCGCTCGGTTATCGGCAAATATTCTGACCATATTGCGCTGCCGGTGGAAATCGAAAGCAAAAATGAAGAAGACGGCACTGTTATCTGGGAGAAAATCAACAAAGCTCAGGCACTGTGGACGCGCAATAAAAACGACATCAGTGATGAAGAATATAATGAGTTTTACAAGCATCTCTCCCATGACTTTGCCGATCCGCTGACATGGGCGCATAACCGCGTGGAAGGGAAGCAGGAATACACCAGCCTGCTCTATATCCCGTCTGTGGCACCGTTTGACCTGTGGCACCGCGACCAGCGCCGCGGCCTGAGCCTGTATGTCCAGCGCGTGTTTATCATGGATGACGCGGAACAGTTTATGCCGAACTACCTGCGCTTTGTGCGCGGCCTGATCGATTCCAATGATCTGCCGCTCAACGTCTCCCGTGAAATTTTACAGGACAGCGCTGTGACCCGCAGCCTGCGCAGCGCACTGACCAAACGTGTTCTGCAGATGCTGGAGAAACTGGCGAACAATGATGCTGAAAAATACCAGACTTTCTGGCAGCAGTTCGGTCTGGTTCTGAAAGAAGGCCCGGGTGAGGACAGCACCAATGCGGAACTGATCGCTAAACTGCTGCGTTTTGCCAGCACGAAAGAAGACAGCTCCGCACAGACCGTTTCCCTGGCGGATTATGTTTCCCGCATGGCGGAAGGTCAGGAAAAAATTTACTACATCACCGCAGACAGCTATGCAGCTGCGAAAAACAGCCCGCACCTGGAACTGTTCCGCAAGAAAGGGATTGAAGTCCTGCTGCTCTCCGATCGCATCGATGAGTGGATGATGAATTACCTCAATGAATTTGATGGTAAAACCTTCCAGTCTGTCAGTAAGGCCGATGAATCACTGGAAAAACTGGCGGATGAAGATCCGGCAGCGAAAGAAGAAGCGGACAAAGAGCTGGCACCGTTTGTTGAGCGGGTGAAAACCCTGCTCGGTGATCGCGTAAAAGAAGTGAAACTGACCCACCGTCTGACATCAACCCCGGCGATTGTCACCACCGATGCTGATGATATGAGCACACAGATGGCGAAACTGTTTGCCGCCGCCGGCCAGCAGGCGCCGGAAGTGAAATACAACTTTGAACTGAACCCGGAACACCCGCTGGTGAAACTGGCTGCAGAACAGCAGGATGAAAGCCGCTTTGCCGACTGGATCAACCTGCTGCTCGATCAGGCGCTGTTTGTTGAACGCGGAACCCTGGAAGATCCGAACGAATTCGTTTCCCGGATGAATAGTCTGTTATTAGGCTAAAAACAGGCGTTCCCGCGACGGGTGAGCGAAATCGCGCATAACCCGCTTAAAAACCACATGATTTCATGATGATCATGTGGTTTTTTTATTGAAGTCAGGAAAACCGAACAGCAGAGTTTCCCCGCTTTTCTTGAGTCCATACCCTGACAAATGGTATGGTAGCTTGTTTTTATCCGAATTATAAAAAAGCAACCAGCAAGGGGTTTACGCAATGCGTATTATTCTGCTCGGCGCTCCGGGCGCCGGTAAAGGGACTCAGGCTCAGTTTATCATGGAAAAATACGGGATCCCTCAGATCTCGACGGGTGACATGCTGCGTGCAGCAGTGAAATCCGGCAGTGAATTGGGTCTCCAGGCAAAAGAACTGATGGACAACGGCAAATTAGTGACTGACGCATTAGTTATCGCACTGGTTAAAGAGCGCATCAAACAGGATGACTGCCGTAACGGTTTCCTGCTGGACGGGTTCCCGCGTACCATTCCGCAGGCAGATGCAATGAAAGAAGCCGGTATCACCGTTGATTTCGTTCTGGAATTCGATGTTCCGGATGAGATTATCGTTGACCGTATTATCGGCCGCCGTGTACATGCGGGCTCAGGCCGTGTGTATCATGTAAAATACAATCCGCCGAAGACAGAAAATAAAGACGACGTGACTGGTGAAGAACTGACCATCCGTAAAGATGATCAGGAAGAGACCGTCCGTAAGCGTCTGGTGGAATACCATCAGCTGACTGCACCACTGATCCAGTACTATCAGAAAGAAGCTCAGATGAGTGACGTGAAATACAACCGTATTGACGGCACCCGTCCGGTAAGCGAAGTCAGTCAGGAATTAGCCCGTATCCTGGGTTGATCCGGCACTTATTTCTGTCAGGCAGCCAAACGGCTGCCTTTTTTTATCCTGAACTGCCAGTGAACCGCAGCCAACGAACCTGCGGGCAAAAGGATGAAGAACATGAAGAACATGGCAGAAAAGAATAAGAATCATTACATACAATACATTACCCTGACAATCATTCTCAGTTGCTGACAGGATTTTCTGATGACAAATCAATACAAACGCGGCGTTTTACTGGTTAATTTAGGGACTCCGGATGCGCCGGAAACCCCGGCGGTAAAACGCTATCTGAAGCAGTTTCTGAGTGACCCGCGTGTGGTGGATGTCTCTCCGCTGCTCTGGCAGTGTATTCTGCGCGGTATTGTGCTGCCGTTCCGCTCACCGCGTGTGGCGAAGCTTTATCAGTCTGTCTGGATGGAAGAGGGTTCCCCGCTGCTGGTATACAGCCGCCGTCAGCAGGCGGCACTGGCGGCTCAGATGCCGGGGACTCCGGTGGAACTGGGGATGAGCTATGGTTCGCCGTCGCTGGAATCTGCGGTTGATGCCCTTTTGGCGCAGGGCGTGACACATCTGGATATTCTGCCGCTGTATCCGCAGTATTCCTGCTCAACCACCGCGGCGGTCTTTGACGGGCTGGCGGATATCTTTAAACGCCGCCGGACATTCCCGTCACTCCGTTTTATCCGCAGCTACGCGACTCACCCGCTCTATATTGAGGCGCTGGCACAGTCGGCAGAGGCGGCATTCGCGAAGCACGGGGTACCTGACCGCCTGATTTTGTCCTATCACGGAATTCCTGTCCGTTATGCGAAAGAAGGGGATATTTACCCGGCGGAATGTGACGCGACAACAGCATTACTGCGGGAAAGGCTTAATTTCCCGGCAGAACGTATCATGCACACTTATCAGTCCCGCTTTGGCCGTGAGCCGTGGCTTACGCCTTATACTGATGAAACCATGAAGTTATTACCCTCGCAAGGCGTTAAATCCGTTCAGGTGATGTGTCCGGGGTTTTCTGCAGACTGCCTGGAAACATTAGAGGAAATAATGGAGCAGAATAAAACATTCTTTTTATCTTCCGGAGGCGTTGAATATCATTACATTCAGTCCCTTAATGATGATGAAATTCATATAAAACTAATGCGGGCGTTAGTTGGTTAGTTTTTTTACATGCCAATCTGGAATAGTCCGAAATATACCACTGTTATGCGTAGAATTTTAAGGAATTAATGTTAACATTACCTATATGACAATTAATTAGCCGAAAAATGACAGATATTACTGTTCATTTTACGTAAAATTCAGTATTTCACATGACAGATATTACTGTTCATTTTACGTAAAATTCAGTACTTCATTGCAGACAGGACGGGTGCTACGGATATGGTGAATGAGAAGGGCTCAGTTAACCTTAATAATGACGAGATCGATATTATTGATCTGCTGACGCTGTTGTACCGGCATAAGATTTTTATCGTCATTGTGACCGTATTATTCGCTGCCGCCGGATTTGGTGTCGCCAAAATACTGCCGCAGAAATGGACCAGCACAGCCGAAGTGACGGCGACAGATCTCCGCGATATGCCGGATCTGGATAACGTCCGTCTGCAGATGAATGCACTTAACGTGTCTGCGGTCTCTGATTTACCTGCGGCGTTTAATGTTTTCAGTACGGTCTGGCAGTCGCCGTCAGTACAGGAATCATTTCGTCTCTCACAGGGTGATACCACCGTTTCCGGCTCTTTTGGTTTTCAGAAAACGGACGGAAACATACTGGAACCGGCTACCGCCAAAGTCACCTTCACCGCTGCTGACCCGCAGACCGCACAGCAAATGCTGTCGGATTATCTCGATTACACCGCGCAATACAGCCGGAATGTGATGCAGACACAGTTGCAGGAAAACCTCGCGGCTGCGCTGAGTGCCGGTCAGAGCCAGTACAGGGTGGCGCTGGTGAAAGCCGAACATCAGCGTGAGCAGACGCTGGCTTACCTGGCTGCAGCAGAACGGGTTGCACCGGCGGCGGCTTCTGCCCCGCCTCAGAATCCGGGAGCAGACCCGGTAGCGTCTTACCGTGCCATGGGCCGCCCGGCGGTGACACAGATGATAGACTCCCTGAAAGCACTGGATTTACCGGCGGTGGATGCGGAACTTCTGGACAGAGCCTATACCCTGAAATCCATCAAAAGTATCGCGCCTTTCTCACTGAATATTATTCCGTTCACCGTGACCGAATCCCCGGATCTGCCGGTGGTGAAAGACGGCCCCGGCACGAAAATGTATCTCATTGCATCCGCCTTTTTAGGGTTTATCCTTGCAGTGATGGCGGTTTTTTCATGGAATATGTTTGTTAACAGAAAAAAAACAGCATAATTTCCGGTTGAGCGGACATTGAGGGTTCTGTCCGCTCACATTCTTCGTCCGGTTATGATAAAATGCGGCATCTTTTTTTCCGGCCATGAACCTTTATGAAATTCCCCGGCAGACGCAAATCCAAACACTATTTCCCGGTCAGCCTGCGTGACCCGTTATTACAGCCCGTCCAGCTGATGAAAGATGATGAAAATACCCGCGCCTATATCGTGGGTATTGATCAGACGCTGGTGGATATTGAAGCCAACGTGGATGATGATTTTATCCGCCGTTATCAGCTCAGCCGTGGGCATTCGCTGGTCATTGAGGATGATGTGGCTGAAGAGCTCTACCGGGAGCTGATCGGGCGTTCGCTGATCACGCATGAATTTGCCGGCGGCACTATCGGTAATACTCTCCACAATTATTCCGTCCTGGCAGACGACCGTTCTGTGCTGCTGGGTACCATGTGCAATAATATTCAGATTGGCAGCTATGCCTATTATTATCTGTGCAATACATCCAGTCGTATGGATCTTAACTATTTACAGGGTGTTGACGGCCCGATTGGCCGCTGCTTTACTCTGATCAGTGAAAACGGCGAGCGGACATTTGCCATCAGCCCCGGGCTGATGAACCAGCTGCGTCCGGAAAGCATTCCGGAAGCGATCATTGCGGAAGCCTCGGCACTGGTGCTGACCGCCTATCTGGTGCGCTGCAAACCGGGCGAACCGATGCCGGATGCCACCATGAAAGCCATTGAATACGCGAAAAAACATGATGTGCCGGTGATCCTGACACTGGGCACCAAACATGTGATCGCGGAAGATCCGCAGTGGTGGCGTGATTTCCTCGCGCAAAATATTTCTGTGCTGGCAATGAATGAAGAAGAAGCGCTGGCACTGACCGGAATTGCCGACCCGCTTCTGGCGTCAGATAAAGCCCTTGACTGGGTGGATCTGGTGCTGTGTACCGCAGGTCCTGCCGGGTTATATATGGCTGGTTATTCAGAAAAAGAATTTATGCGCGAAACTACCCACCCGCTGTTACCGGGCGCACTGGCGGAATTTAACCGTTATGAATTCAGCCGTGCAATGCGTAAGAAAGATTGTCAGGATGCAGCGCGGGTCTATTCCCATATCGAGCCTTATATGGGCGGCCCGGATAAGATAATGAACACCAACGGTGCCGGCGACGGGGCATTATCGGCATTACTGCATGACATTACGGCCAACAGCTATCACCGGATGAATATTCCGAACTCCAGTAAGCACCAGCGCCGCTATCTGACCTACTCTTCTCTGGCGCAGGTCTGCAAATATGCCAACCGTGTCAGCTATCAGGTACTGATTCAGCACTCACCGCGTCTGACCAAAGGGTTACCGGATCGCGAAGACAGTCTGGAAGAGTCATACTGGGAACGCTGATAAAGATAATTGAAAAACGCCGGAATTTTCCGGCGTTTTTTATGGGCAATAACAGATAGCTCAATATATTACCTATAAGGATAATCTGTGTTACACATCGGTATCATCAACTTTACTGATGAAGTTGAGGTGAAAAATTCGCTTTAACCTCAGGTTATGTTGAGGTTTAAGCTTTGGTCATTCTCGGCAAGAGAGGCTTGCCAGATGAAATATACCCTTTATTGAATGTAACAAGGAAATGACCATGAATACTGTAAAAACACTGATTACTGCTTCTGCTCTGACACTGTTTTCCTTTGCGGCTTCTGCTGAATCAGTCTCTGTCACCAGTGACACACTGACATCTGCTGAAGCAAAAATTGCTGAAAAAGCACAGGAAAGCGGAGCTTCCGGTTATACCATCACCAGCGCCCGTACGACTGATAATGTGATTATGACGGCAGAACTGCACAAATAATGGTATTCAGTGACTGAGTATCTTTTTATTATCCTCTGATATAAATCCTGCTCCGGCAGGATTTTTTATGTGTATATAAAAAGCCCAGTCAGACCGGGCTTGTAGCTGATGTTTAGTTCTGCGAATTAAAATAATTTCTGTACATTTCCATCTGCTCAGGTGTGATTTGTGTCGGATTAACAAGTACAGGTATCGGTACATTGACAGGAAGTTGTTTTATACCATCATGAATTAAACTGCCCACTACAGCAGTCCCGGCCCCCACGACTGGTGCAGCCGGTGTCATTGCAGCCCCTATTGCTGCTGTTAACACAAGGTCATTTATAAATTTAATATTATCAATATTATTCTGATTACCTGCTCCTGAAACATTTTCCATCATATGCTTAGTTAATAATTTCATATTATTTAATTCTTTTTACAGAATCGGATACCCATAGTGAGATCAGATTAATAACACTCCCTGTAATAACCGAGATAGAATAATTAGTATCTGTGTAAAATGAAAAATTAAAATACATCTCTTTTAATACACTTGTCTTTAAAAGAGGAAACAATGTAACAAATAGCGTTGATACAATTACAGATATAATAACTCTATTTATTATTTTTTGTTTTAGTATTATTTTTCTGAAATATATGATATTCACAAGACTCAGTAGCACTGCAATAAAATACTGACCAGAATCAGGCATAGCGCCTCCTCAGGAGCAAAGTAGTAACGATTTTTCACGGTGTGTATTTCTTAAAACTCATGACAATGACAGATATTATTATATTTTCACCTGATGGGGTACTGACTATTCTCAGGTAATTTAATAAAATTAACAATTGCTGTGTTAATTATCAATTAAAATATAACAAATATCATAAAATAACATAATAAAATCCATTTTATCTGGTGTTTATATTATATTTTATTTCCCGTACGACTGATAATTGTGATTATGACGGCAGAACTGCACAAATAATGGTGTTCAGTGACTGAGTATCTTTTTATTATCCTCTGATATAAATCCTGCTCCGGCAGGATTTTTTATATGCGCATAAAAAAGCCCGGTCAGACCGGGCTTGTATTTCAGCAGGTTAAAACAGATTATGCCGACGGATGCGGATTCTGGTTTTCCGGGGCGGCATCTGCTTCAGGTTTGCGCAGCATATCATGCAGTGAACGGCCTTCAGTTTCAGCCTCTGCTTCCGCCGCAGGATTGATATTGACCGGGCAGCCGAACTCATGGTCAGTCTGGTTTTCCGTCAGCAAAGAGCTCATTGCACGGGCGATTTCAAACTCACCAATCACCACACGGTTTGCACCGCGCTCCATAATATAGGTACGCTCATCGTCATAATGCGCGCGGACAATGATCGTCATATGCGCATTCATGGCGCGGGCTTTGGCGACAATCTCACCGGCCTCATAGCCGTTCGGAATAGTCAGCAGCAGCGCACTGGCGCAATCGGCACGGGCAAGATCCAGTACATCCTGTGCCACCGCGTTACCCATCACGGAAGGGTAGCCGCGTTCTGCGAGTTCCTCGAAACGGGCGCGGGTATCTTCCACCACCACAACCGGATAACCTTTATTATGCAGCTTATCCGCCAGCATCGCACCGACACGGCCATAACCGACAATAATGGTGTGTCCGCAGATATTGACCGGCACTTGGGTGATTTCTTCCAGCGTTTCCTCTTCCTGCTGCTCTTCCGGCGTCTCGGTTTTATCCAGATAGCGATCCAGCAGCGTAAACAGCACCGGGTTGAGCATGATAGAGACAATCGCACCGGCGAGGATCAGGTCATTGGCCTGGCGGTTGAGGACTTCCAGCGTGACCCCCATTCCGGCGAGAATAAACGCGAATTCCCCGATTTGCGCAAGGCTGACGGCAACAGTCAGGGCTGTTCGCCGGTTGTGGCCGAACATCCTCACCAGCAGCAGAGCAGCGGCGGATTTACCGATGATAATAATTGCCAGTACACCGAGCACGCCCAGCGGGTGGTTAATCAGCACCATCGGGTCAAACAGCATCCCGACAGAGACAAAGAACAGTACGGCGAAGGCATCACGCAGCGGCAGGGTATCCTGCGCGGCACGGTGGCTCAGCTCTGACTCATTGAGCACCATACCGGCAAAGAACGCGCCGAGGGCAAATGAGGCATCAAACAGGGCGACGGCGGCATAAGCAATACCCAGCGCCAGCACCAGCACTGCCAGGGTAAACAGCTCGCGGGAGCCGGTAGCAGCTGTTTTGGCAAGTAACCACGGGATCACACGGCGGCCGATAAAAATCATAATCAGGATGAATGCCACGACTTTACCGATAGTAACGCCCAGGCTCATCAGCAGTTCTGATGTGCTGGCACTGGATTCCGGATTATTAATGATAGAGGCGGCAGCCGGTAACAGTACCAGGGTTAACACCATGGCAAGGTCTTCGACAATCAGCCAGCCGATAGCTATCTGACCGCGCTGGCTCTCTATCAGCTGCCGCTCTTCCAGGGCACGCAGCAGCACCACGGTACTCGCGGTGGATAAGCTCAGACCAAATACGATCCCGGTAAATAATCCCCAGCCGAACAGCCCGGAAAGGCCGAGACCCAGAATAGTGGCGACAGCTATCTGACAGATAGCGCCGGGAATAGCGATATTTTTAACCGCCAGCAGATCTTTCAGTGAAAAATGGAGTCCGACCCCGAACATCAGCAGAATAACCCCGATTTCCGCCAGTTCCGGTGCCAGAGACGCATCGGCAACGAATCCCGGGGTAAAAGGGCCTGCTAACACACCCGCCGCCAGATAACCCACTAACGGGGAAATCTTTAACCGCTGCGCTAACATACCGAGTAAATAAGCGAGAACGAGACCGCCAACAATGGTTGTGATAAGAGGCGTTGAATGCACTTTTTTCATTCTCCTTTTGATTTGTGGTGTGAACAGATGTGGGCTGACTATAAATATAATACATGTTTTCGTGATATAAATCGCGTTAAAAATATAACTAATTATGTAAAAAACAGGGCTTAACAGCAGATACCATTCAGCTTTAACTATTTTCAGCTTATTCTGCTCTTTGTGATCCCCGTTGCTGCCATCATTGGTTTACTTTAATTTTTTACATTATTGTTAGTTAACAATGCGTTGAGGTTATTTAATCTGTTTTTAATATCGATAATGATATATTTATAAAAATAACCTGAAAAAAACAGGTTTAATTGCGATATTTATGCCGGTAACAGTACGGTAATCTCTTCGCAGTACAAAATAGCCGCACTGTCACCGGGTGAATAAATACCCGATTTTTCTCTGTTGCATATTGATATTTAAAGATTTTTTAAGGATACGTTCTCGTATTTGTGCGGATCCGGAAAATGACAAAATATTGATTCAGGTCGCACTTTTTTTTACTGTGTTTACCATAACCGGTGTAAAAATTTGTGAATTTTCATCATACTTTCAGCAGAACGCCGGAGAGAGTTGTTTCTGTGCCGGTATCATTATTCAGACACACAGGGAATGACCATGACATTTACACTGAAAACCACAGCCTGTGCGCTGGCGGTATCTGCAATACTTTTTCCGGCGCTGGCGAATGCCTGGGAAAAAGATAAAACCTATGACATCACCATTCTGCACACCAATGACCACCACGGCCATTTCTGGCAGAACGATCACGGTGAATATGGCCTGTCCGCTCAGAAAACGCTGGTGGATGGTATCCGTAAAGAGGTGGAAGAGAAGGGCGGGTCACTGTTGCTGCTCTCCGGCGGTGATATCAATACCGGTGTGCCTGAATCTGATTTACAGAATGCCGAGCCGGATTTCAAAGGGATGAACCTGGTCGGTTATGATGCAATGGCGCTGGGTAACCACGAATTTGATAATCCGCTTGAAACGCTGCGTATTCAGGAAAAATGGGCCACATTCCCGTTCCTGTCCGCCAATATCTATAAAAAAAGCACCGGTGAACGTTTGTTTAAACCGTATGCCATCTTTGATAAACAGGGCGTGAAAATCGCGGTAATTGGTCTGACAACGGATGATACGGCAAAAATCGGGAACCCGGGTAACTTCCCGGATACCGAATTCCGTGCCCCGGCAGACGAAGCGAAAAACGTGGTTGAAGCCCTGCGCGAAACTGAAAAGCCGGACATCATTATCGCCGCCACCCATATGGGTCACTACGATGACAGCAATCACGGCTCCAACGCCCCGGGGGATGTGGAAATGGCGCGCAGCCTGCCGGCAGGTTATCTGGATATGATTGTCGGCGGTCACTCACAGGATCCGGTCTGTATGCAGCCGGAAAACAAGAATTATAAAATCGCCGATTACGTTCCCGGCACCCCGTGTGCGCCGGATAACCAGAACGGCACCTGGATTGTGCAGGCTCATGAATGGGGCAAGTATGTGGGACGGGCGGATTTTCAGTTCCGCAACGGTGAGTTCACGCTGAAGCACTATCAGCTTATCCCGGTGAACCTGAAGAAGAAAGTCACCAAAGAAGATGGCACATCAGAGCGGGTGTATTACACCGCTGAAATCAGCGAAAGTCCGGAAATGCTGAAATTGCTGACACCGTATCAGGAAAAGGGTGATGAGCAGCTGAATATTAAAGTCGGCTCGGTTGACCGCAAACTGGAAGGTGATCGCAGTAAAGTTCGTTTTGAACAGACCAGCATGGGGCACCTGCTGCTGGCTGCACAAAAAGAGCGTGCGAATGCGGATTTCGCCATTATGAGCGGCGGCGGTGTGCGTGACTCTATCGAGCCGGGCGATATCACCTACAAAAATGTGCTGAAAGTGCAGCCGTTTGCTAATGAACTGGTGTATATCGATTTCAAAGGCAGTGAAGTACTGCCGTATCTGACCGCCGTGGCAAATATGAAAACCGATTCAGGGGCTTATGCGCAGTTTTATAATGTCGGCCTGACCCTGAATAAAGACGGTTCGGTGAGTGATGTGACGATTGACGGCAAACCGCTGGATCCGGCCAAAACCTACCGTATGGCGACACTGAACTTCAATGCGATCGGCGGGGATGGTTATCCGAAAATTGATTCTCATCCGGGCTATGTCAATACCGGCTTTGTTGATGCAGAAGTGCTGAAAGGCTATATTGAAGCGCATTCACCGCTGAAAGCCACAGATTATGAACCGAAAGGTGAAATTATTTATAAAAACAACTAATTGACTGTCTGAGTTATAAAAAATCGGGGGCATTTCAACCCCCGGTTTTTATTCGGTTTATCAGTCCCGTTTCGCGATCGGGGCAAATTTCCCGTCCAGCACTTTCGCCAGATCCTGCGGAGCCAGTTCGATATCCAGGCCGCGTTTGCCGCCGGAAACGAAAATAGCGGCAAATTCCTGAGCCCCCTCATCAATCAGGGTCGGCAGACGTTTTTTCTGCCCCAGCGGGCTGATCCCGCCCACCAGATAACCGGTGACTTTCTGTGCATTCACCGGATCGGCCATTTCCGCTTTTTTCACACCAAGGGCTTTAGCCACGGCTTTTAAATCAAGCTGTTCTGATACCGGGGTGACGGCCACGGCGAGGTGTTTATTATCACCGTTCAGTGCCACCAGCAGGGTTTTGTATACCTGACGGGCATCGAGATTGAGTTTGCGAACCGCTTCATCACCGAAATTATGATCATTCGGATCATGCTCGTAAGGATGGAGGATGAATGAAATCCGGTTTTTTTCCAGAAGTTTTACAGCCGGTGTCATAGGTCTTTCCTTGCAGATAATTCAGACGGCAGTGTCACAAGGCCTGCCAGTTTAACACAAAATGGACGGCAGATTATGGTCGCCGTAAAGATGCAGTGCCCCGACCGCCACCACATAATTGCCGGGCGGCAGTTGCGTCAGCCGGGTTTTCCAGGCGTCGTTGCGGCTTATCATCAGATGCTGATATGTCTGCTCGCTGAAGGTGGCGGGCAGTGGCTGCGCAAGTTTTTCCGGCCGGTAATCGAGCCACCAGCCGAGCATAATCTGAAGTGCCCGCGCATTGTCATGCCAGTAGGCCAGGGTATCTTCCAGCAGGCTCAGTCCTTCGTCCGGGAAATCCAGCAGCATCTGCAGCTGTGCCTGTGTGCCTTCCAGCTCAAAAACAGGGATATTCTGTCCGTGAGCGGCATTGAGCATCTGATAGTCAATGCCGTAATGCGGCCGCAGCCCGAGACTTTGTGCCTGGGCGGACTGCAGGATCAGCGCCACCTGCCAGGCAGGCAGGGTATCCAGGGTCTGTACCGGCTGGCGTTGTTCCTCACAATACCGGCGGTAGTCGTTTCTCAGGTGCTCCGGTAAGCGCTCACTTACCGGCAGACGGGGGGATTCCGGGTCTTGTCCCGGGAACGGTGGTGCCGGACGGGTAATATCGGCTTCCACAATCAGGCCATCAGCATGGTTAATTCTTTCCAGCAGCGGGCCGGGCAGCGGATACATGGCTTCCGACCCCATATGAATACTGCCGACCAGATGCAGTGAGATATCCCCCGGCAATGTGAGGTCAACCGAGGGCCAGGTGCAGCCACCCTGCGGATCAGGCGGGATAAGGTAATCTTTCAGCCGGCGGAACAGTGTTTTCATGACGACTCCTGTCGTGAAACGATACCTTAGTTGACTGCAAGCGCACTTTTTTTTCAACCCTGATAAGTCATATCCGGTTAATCAGCAGGAAAAAAATAAGGGAGCGAAGTATTCGCTCCCTTAAGATAGTGACTGATGATTTAATCTTTCGGTTTAAAACGTAACAGCCGGTTGGCGTTACTGACCACGGTAATGGATGACAGCGCCATTGCCGCCCCTGCCACGACCGGATTCAGCAGTGTGCCGGTGAACGGGAACAGCACCCCGGCGGCGATCGGGATCCCGAGGGTGTTATAAATAAAGGCACCCAGCAGGTTCTGTTTCATGTTGCGCAGTGTCCCTTTCGAGATAGCCACCGCATCAGCCACACCGTGCAGGCTGTGACGCATCAGGGTGATTGCTGCCGTTTCGATGGCGATATCACTGCCGCCGCCCATGGCGATCCCCACATCTGCCCGTGCCAGTGCCGGTGCGTCATTGATACCGTCACCGACCATCGCGACACGGCGTCCGGCCTGCTGTAATTTTTCAATGGCAGCGGCTTTGCCGTCCGGCAGTACACCGGCGATCACTTCATCAATACCGGCTTCTTTGGCGATAGCCCGGGCGGTCACTTCGTTGTCCCCGGTCAGCATCACCAGTCGGTATCCCTGTTTGTGCAGACGCGCCAGCGCACTGACACTGTCCTCACGCAGCGGATCACGGATGGAAAGAATCGCCGCGATTCTGCCGTCAACCGCCAGCATGACCGGGGTCACGCCTTTGCCGGCCTGTGACTGCACCAGCGCATCCGCTTCCCCGGCGGTGCTGATTTTTTGTGCCTGCATCAGTGCATGGTTACCCAGCAGCAGTGTCCGGCCTTCAGACTCCCCGCTGATCCCCATCCCCGCCAGGGTACGGAACTGCGTGACAGACGGCAGTGTCAGCGCCTTCGCGCGTTCAGTGATGGCACGGGCCAGCGGGTGATTAGAACCGCTTTCCAGTGCTGCTGCGAGACGCAGTACATCATCATCAC
This sequence comes from Morganella sp. GD04133, assembly GCF_029835375.1. Classification (NCBI taxonomy): domain Bacteria; kingdom Pseudomonadati; phylum Pseudomonadota; class Gammaproteobacteria; order Enterobacterales; family Morganellaceae; genus Morganella; species Morganella sp. GD04133. The sequence continues at coordinate 68,154 of NZ_JAODZS010000018.1, forward strand.
TGAAACCATTAAAGGTATGGATTTCCGTTACCTGCGGCATCCCTTCGGTCAGGGTTCCGGTTTTGTCGAAAACAATGGTGTCGAGGGTGCTTGCCTGCTGTAACGCATCCGCATCCCGTACCAGCACACCAAACTCAGCGGCGCGTCCGACCCCGGAAATTATCGACATCGGCGTTGCCAGCCCCAGCGCACACGGACAGGCGATAATCAGTACCGTGGTAATAATCACCAGCGCATAGGTTATCTGCGGCGCAGGGCCGAAGAAGTACCAGACGGCACCGGCGATCAGAGCGATAACCACCACAACCGGTACAAAGACGGCTGAGATTTTGTCCGCCAGCTGACCGATTTCCGGTTTACTGCTCTGTGCCTGGCGCACCAGTTTAATGATGCGTGCCAGCGTGGTTTTGCTGCCGACCGCGGCGGCCCGGAACAGCACGGTGCCGTCCTGCACGGTGGTCCCGGCAGAAACGGTATCGCCGGTGGTTTTCTGCTGCGGGATAGGCTCCCCGGTCAGCATTGCCTCATCCATCCACACTTCGCCTTCCGTGATCTCACCATCGACCGGTACGCGATCACCGGTGGTCAGGCGCAGGATCATCCCCGGCTGCACATCAGCCAGCGGTACATCTTTTTCCCCTTCCGCTGTCACCACACGGGCGGTCGGCGGAGTCAGATCCAGCAGGCGCTCCAGTGCTTTTGATGAACGCTGACGGGCACGCTGCTCCAGCATATGACCCAGGTTGATCAGACCGATAATCATGGCGCTGGCCTCATAATAGAGGTGACGCGCCTGCGGCGGGAACACGTCCGGCCAGAGGTTTACCGTGATGGAATAGAGCCACGCGGCGCCGGTGCCGAGCGCCACCAGGGTATCCATCGTTGCACTGCCGTTTTTCAGGGATTGCCAGGCGCTGCGGTAGAAATGTCCGCCCGCCAGAACCATCACCGCCAGGGTGACGATCCCGATGGTCAGCCAGATCCCGTGGTTCGCCGGGGTCAGCATCATATTGTCGCCGATCATCCCCCAGATCATGACCGGGATACCGACCGCCAGTGCCAGAGTCGCCTGCCAGCGGAACCGCTTCATGTTAGCGACCGCCACTTCCTGCTGGCGCTCACGGCGTTTGGCATCATCCTGAATCAGCTCTGCGCCGTAACCGGCTTTCTCCACGGCGGCGATCAGCGCTTCCGCAGAAGCGTGACCGGTGACCAGCGCACTGCGTTCCGCGAGGTTCACACGGGCATTTTCCACGCCGTCCACACTGAGCAGCGCTTTGTGTACTTTGCTGACACAGCTTGCACAGGTCATACCGTCGAGCAGAAAGGAGAGACTGTCGTCGTCCTCTTCAATTACCGGCATGGCAGGGGTATTGTCAGGCGTGGCCGGAATGTCGCAGTGCTCCGCTGCCGCTGACTCAGTCTGAGACGGCGTCAGCGGTTCAGATTTTGGGGAGGCGTTTTCTCCCGCCACCACTGCCTGATAACCGGCGGCTTCCACTGCACTGATTAAGGCCTGTGCATCAGCGCTGCCGTACACTTTCGCTTCTTTGGTATCAACCACCGCAGCCGCAACACCGTCAACCGCTTCTAATGCACTTTGCGTTTTCGCGGCACATTTCATACAATTCAGCCCGGAAAGCTGTAAAATTGTACCGGGTTTATCTGCAATCTGAGCCTCGTAACCCGCATCTTCGATAGTACTGATGAGGGATTGCGCATCCGCATCGCCGGTCACTTTGGCGAAATCAAGGGTGACCACCGCAGATTCAACATCCGGGCGGGCGTCGAGTGCTTTTTTCACACTGGCGGTGCAATGTCCGCAGGACAGCCCCTGTAACGCAAGAATAGTGGTATTAGCCATACTTTTTTTCCTTACATGTTTCGCATCATCACGCCGCAGAACAGCACACGGCGCAAGAGAAAAAATTCTGTTCGGGGGAACGGGAATTTTGATTTACGATGATGTTAAACCTTCCCTCAAGGGTAAGGTCAAGGAGAAGTTATGAATATCAGCGATATTGCACAAAAAACGGGTTTAACGCCAAAAGCGATCCGTTTTTACGAAGATAAATCTTTGATCACGCCACCGGAACGGGGTGAGAACGGATACCGGTATTTCAGTGAGCGGCATGTGGATGAACTGACCCTGCTGCGCCAGGCAAAAGAGGTCGGGTTCACGCTGGATGAGTGCCGCGAGCTGTTATCGCTGTTCCGTAATCCGAACCGCCATGCGGCGGATGTGAAATCGGCGACACTGGGTAAAGTGAAGCAGATTGAAAAAACCATTACGGAGCTCACGGCTATCCGTGACCGCCTGCTGGCGCTGGCGGAATCCTGTCCCGGGGATGACAGCGCCGAGTGTCCGATCATTGAGCATCTTTCCGGCTGCCGCCACAGTAAACCCGCCTGCCATAAATAATCTGCGCGTCTGCCCGCCGGGCGGACGCCGTCTTACATCCTGCCGGTTAAGTTTTTCTTATTTCTGCCGATAACAGATAAAAGCGCGGCTTTTTTCATCCGGTGTTATACCGGAGAAAAACGGCGTTTCTGTCCGCTGCGGCGGTAACTGACGCAAAGGATAAGTAAGACGAATTGACCAAACTGCTGACATTATTCCGCTGCATCGTATTACCGGGGCTGTTTTTCTGCCCGTTAGTATATGCGGCACCTTTCCCCGCTGCGGCGGAAAATCCGGGCGCTGATGCCTCGCGCCGGGCGATGCAGGATGCCGCACAACAGGTCAGTGATCTGCTGGAACAGCAGACTTACCGGCAACTGAGTAAGCCACAGACGACGATCACCCCCGCAGAGCCGTTACTGCGTGCGGCAGAGAATGAACACTGTCTGCCGGTCAGCGGCGTGTATCTCTCCGGTATCACACTGTTATCTCAGGACGACTTCCGCTCACTTTCACCACTGCCCGCAGACTGTATCCGCAGCCGTGATATTAATGTGCTGGTGGCGGAACTGATGGAGCGGTATCTGGAGAAAGGCTATATCACCGCGCGGATCCGTTTTCTGCCGGTTAACGATTATCACGAGCTGGGGATCGGCGTGACGGAAGGAACGGTGGAGCGGATCGACGGCGCGGATCGCGGCGTTAATACGGATCTGTTGTTTCCCGCTCTGGCCGGTAAGCCGCTGAAAATCACCGAACTGGAGCAGGGGCTGGATCAGGCAAACCGCCTGAAATCCAATCATGTCACGATGGATATTCTGCCCGGCAGCGAACCGGGAGGATCGGTGATCCGGCTGGTTAATCAGCGTGGTACCCCGGCCGGTTTTTCTCTCAGCGCAGATAATTACGGACAGAAAAGTACCGGACGCAATGTTATCCGCGCCGCGGTTACCGCAGACAGCCCGGCCGGATTATCTGATTTTGTCAGCCTGAGCGGCTCCGCCACAACCGGTAACCCGGCGGCGCGTTACAGCCGCTCCGGCATGCTGTTCTACTCCGTGCCTTACGGCGCACTGACGGTCAGCACTTACGGCAGTCTTTCCCGTTACCGCATCAGTCAGGCGCTGCGTTATAACCACGTCATTCTGCGCGGGGACAGCGCTCAGGCCGCACTGCGCGCGGATTATGTTATCTTCCGTAACCGCTCACGGATTGATTCACTGATGGCGCAGATGACACACAAACGCAGCCGCAACTACCTCAATGACACACTGATTGGTGTCAGCAGCCCGTCCCTGAGTATCGCCGAAGCCGGTTACACCGGACTGATTCTGGTGCCGGGCGGCGTTATCAGCACCTCTTTATCGGCGGAAAAGGGCACCACACTGTTCGGGGCGGATACCCGGAACACGCTGCCGGGCTCGGATCCGCAATACACCAAAGGCAAATTTTCACTCAGCTATGTTCAGCAGTTTTCGCTGTCGGAAGACACCTGGCTGTTCAGCAGTCATCTGGCCGGTCAGTACACACAGGATCATCTCCCCGGGGTGGAGTGGCTGACACTGTCGGATAACAGCGCGATCAGAGGGTTTCACGACGGCTCGTTATCGGCGGATAAGGGATGGTACTGGCAAAACACCCTTTCCCGCCGTTTTGTCCGGCAGGGGATCACGGTAACGCCCCGCGCCGGTGCGGACTACGGACGGGTTATGGCTCAGTCCGGGCAGGCGGGATGGCAGTCTGCCGCGGGTATTGCCGCAGGGGTGAATGTCAGTTACGGCGGCGCACAGCTGGATGCGCAAATCAGCCGCGCCCGGACCTCTGTGGCGGCACTGCCCGCACAGGACACCCTGTTTTCCCTGCGCCTGGGATATCAGTTCTGATCGGCTCCGTCAGTCGTTGGATGGTAAGGAAATACAATGAAAAAAGAACGCTTTAAACTCTCTTCTTCAGGTAAGGTGGCCGCGTGGATGGCGCTGGCCTTTGTCACGCTGAACAGCGCAGCCGCAGGGATTGTGGCGGACGGCGGCCTGAACGGCCCCGGGGTTTCTCAGGTGAACGGAACGGATATTGTCAATATTACAGCGCCGAACAGTAGCGGGCTGTCTCATAACCAGTATCTTGATTTTAATGTGGATAATCAGGGTGCGGTCTTTAATAACGCCCTGACCGCCGGGCAATCGCAACTGGCGGGCATGCTGGAGGCTAACAAAAACCTGAACGGGCAGGCTGCCGGGGTGATCCTCAACGAGGTGATCAGCCGTAACCCCTCTCTGCTGCTGGGTCAGCAGGAAGTGTTCGGCATGGCGGCTGATCTGATCCTTGCCAACCCGAACGGGATCAGCTGTCAGGGCTGCGGTTTTATCAATACCAATAATGCCGGGCTGATCGTGGGTAATCCGCTGATTGAGAACGGGATGATCAGTGCGTACAGTACGCCGGATAATACAAATTCACTGACGATCGGACATAGCGGGATCACGACCGGTAAGGTGCTGGATCTGGTCGCGCCTGCGATTAATGCCGACGGGGAGATCCGCGCGGCGGCACTGAATGTGATCACCGGGAACAATACGGTTTCCGCTGATATGCAGACCATTTCTGCCGGGGAAAATGCGGTTCCGCTGGACAGCTATTATCTGGGCGGCATGCGCGCGGGGAAAATCCGTCTGGTGAATACCGCGCAGGGCAGCGGCGTGAAGCTGGCCGGTAATATTGATGCCGTGAATGGTTTCGATGCGCAGTCACAGGGCGCTTTAACACTGACCGGCGCACAGATCACCGGCGGGGATATCCGCCTGAGCGGCGATACGCTGCGCACAGAAGGACAGTTGCGTAACGAACATCAGCGGACAGAAGACAAACGCAGCGGGCAGTCGGTCACCGGCGAAACCCGGCAGGGGCGCTACACCCGCACCTCGCTGGACGGCAAAAATATCACACTGGTGGCACAGCAGGAAGCCCGGCTGACCGGCACGGATCTGAACGGGCTGGAGATTGCCGTTCAGGCCGGATCCATCACGCTCGACAGCGACCAGGTTGCGCAGTCAGACACCCGCACCACTAATCAGTGGAAGATGTCGTGGGAAAATAACGAAACCCGTAAAGACGAAAGCATCCGGCAGGAAACCAGCAATCTCCGGGCTGACGGTGATATCCGCCTGGCGGCCAAAACCGGTGATATTACCCTGAAAGGGGCAATACTGGTGGCCGGAACGCATCTCAGTGCGGATGCCAAAGGGGATATCCGGCTTGAGAGCGTGACCAACTCCCGCACACAAACGGTGTCCGGCAATAAACGCAATGAGACGGCAAAACTGCTCAGCGGCACACACGACGATATCACGTCAAAAGAGCAACTGGTGAAAACGGAACTGACGGCAGGCGGTAATCTGGGACTGAATGCCGGTCATGACATCCGGGCTCAGGCGGCACAGGTACACGCCGGACAGGATATGATCATTAACAGCGGCAATAATCTCACTATCGGCACGCAAACCGCGACACAGCATCAGGGCCACAAGGAGAACGTGACATCCTGGGGCGGTATCGGCGGCGGCTCCCGTGAAAACCGGGCCACCACGGAAGAGACGGCGCACGGCTCTGACGTTACCGCAGGCGGTAAGCTCTGGCTTTCCGGCGGCAACGGCGTGACCGTCACCGGCAGTAAGGTAAAAGGCACACAGGACAGTCTGGTGCAGACCGGGCAGGGCGCGCTGGTGATTGAAAGCGGCATCAGCCGGACAGCAAAACACATTGATAACCGTGATGGTGGTGCGTTTAACATCACCCGCAGCACCCTTCGCGAAAACAGTGAAGATACCCGCATTGAGCGCAGCGAGCTGAAATCGGAGGCGGATCTGCGGCTGGCAGGGAAAAATGATATCACCATCGCCGGCAGCCTGATTGAAAGTGCGGGCACACTGAAAATTGATACCCTCGGCGATATCAATGTCCGTGCGGCACAGGCACAAAAACAATCTGATAAAACAGAAACCACACTGAAAATCAGCGGTTATGCCAAAGAGGATGAAGATAAACAATATCGCGCCGGTCTGGATATCAGCCATACCCGTGAAACGCAAAAGCAGGATTCTGTCACGCAGCAGGGCAGTGAACTCAAAGGCGGCAGTGTCTCTGTCACCGCCGGAAACGATCTCACGCTGACCGGCTCCTCTCTGACCACCACGCAGGGGGATGCGGCGCTTTCGGCTGAAAATATCACCCTGAACGCAGCGGATAACCGTGAAACCCGGACACAGCAGAAAGGGGAATCTCACGGCGGTATTTATCTGACCGGCGGCATGGACAAACTCGGCGGCGGGCTGAGCGGTGGTCACACTGAAACCGGTAAAACACAGGAGCAGCATCAGGCGGTGACCTCCGGCACACAGGTGAAGGGCAATCTCACCCTGACCGCCGGTAAAACGCTTTCTCAGGAGGGCGTGTCACACACGGTGGGCGGCGCTTATACGGAAACGGCGCAGACCTCGGAACACCGGGCAGCGCACAACCGTGATCGCACCACCGAAACCACCAAAGGCGGTGAAGGCAGCCTCGGTGTTTCGCTGGATTACAGTAAAGTCTCCCGTCCGCTGGCGAAAGCCGGTGAAAATATCGCGGAAGGCAATATTGCCGGGGTGGCTGACAGTGCTGCTGCCACCGGATTGCCGGATATTGGCGTGGATCTGAGCGGCAAAGGGGAAAACCGGCAGACCATCAGCGAAAACACACAGGCGAAAACCACCTCTGTTAATGCAGGATCGGTTGCCGTGAACGCGACGGATCGTGTTCTTGATGAAGGAACACAGTACCGGGCGGATAACGGCGGTATTGCGATCAATACCGGCGATTATCAGTCAGTGGCGGCAGCGGATACACATCATCACGCTGAATCTGTGACAGAGGGTAAAGGAAGTCTGCGTGTGGCGACATCCACCGGACAGGATGTTGCGATCAGCGCGGAAGGCAGCGGCGGTCATCGTCTGGCAACAGAGAGCAGCAGTAACGCGGTAACCGGTTCACTGTCGGCGAAAGGGGGTATCTCTGTGCAGGCGGGGCGTGATGCGGCATTGCAGGGCGATACACTGCGCAGTGAGGAAGGACACATTTCTGTCCGTGCCGGTGACAATCTGACGCTGGATCAGGCGGGTGATACTCACAGCAAAACCGTCAGCGGTTATGATGCCGGGGCGCAGGTAAATGTGGAATCGCTCAACCCGAAAAATGCCGGTGGTGGCCTCAGCGGCGGACGTGAAGTGTATAACGAAAGCGGCACGACGGCGAAAACCGGTGTGATTGAGGGCAAAACCGGCGTGGTATTACAGGCCGGAAACGACCTGATCGCTAACGGTACTGATATCAGCAGTGACGGGGATATGACGGTGAAAAGCGGGCACAACACGCTGCTTAACAGCGCGGAGAGCACGAATACCCTTTCCGGACACCAGTGGCACGGTGGTGTACAGGCTAATGGTGGTAAAACAGAGACCGGCAGCAAACTCGGCGGCGGTGCGGATTTCAGTATCAGCAAACAGTCTGAAAACGTGACTAACCAGCGCGGTGGCAGTCTGCGCAGCGGCGGTACTGTTTCTGTTTCTGCGGACGGCATGCGGGATGATGCGCTGCATCTGAAAGGCACGCAGATTGATGCACAAAATACCGCACTGACTGCCCGTGACGGCGGTATTGTGATTGAATCGGCACAGAAAACCACGGACAAAGCCAACAGGAATGCGGGCGGAAACCTGAATATCGGCACCTCACGCAGCACGGAAAATCCGGAAACCGGTTCGCGGCATAATATCAGTGCCGGTCTGAAGGGCGGGATCGACAATCAGCAGACGGTGACGCAGAAAAACGCCCTTGCTGACAGCGGTAATCTGACACTGAACAGCCGCAATGACACGCAGATCCGGGGCGGGAAACTGACGGCGGATACGGTCAGCGGGCGTGTCGGTGGTGATTTGATCGTGGAAAGCCGGACTAACACCGAATCCGTTCTGAACGTTGACGCGGATCTGTCGGCGGCACATACCAATGATGAGGGCAGCAGTACCCTCGCACAACTGGCCAATGCCGGTACGCCGAAGTTCGCGGATGACATCAAAGCGGGTCTGGAAAACGGGCTGGATAAAGCGGCGGATTCTGTGCGGGAAAATGCCGGAGCCGGTGCAGGTACGATGGCAGATAAAGTGAAATCCGGTCTGACATCCCCTGCCGGGATGACCGGCAATGTTAAAGCGTCCTTTGAAACCCGCTCCTCAGAACAGGTGGGACAGCAATCCGGTCTGACCGCCCGTGAACAGGGCAAACTGCGTACCGGCGGCAGCACTATCCTGACCGGTGCGGTGCTGGACGGTCTGCCGGATGACGGGAACACCGAAATGCGTTCAGTGGCAGTCAAAGAAACCGGCACCCGCATTCACGGCGAACTCCCGCTCAACGCCGGACAGGCGATCAGTGCGGTTAAGGACGGGATCGTCAACGGAAAATCCCCGGTGGGAATTTCTGTCACGAATGATCACAGCAGTGTGAACAGTAAAGTGAAGTAATTATTAGTTTATTCAGTAAGATAAAACGGCCCTCTGCGGGCCGTTTTTTTATGTGACAATCCGGCGCGGTTTAAAAATTGTTTATATGGCTGTGGTTATGATCAGGATCATCAGTTCGGCTGTACTTAATCTGATTGTGGAATGACTACGGTATGACTACACTATCGTCTGTTTATTCACCTGCTTTGAGGGCTGGTTATGTCTAAAGTGGAATATGTCAGAGCAAAAATTGATCCGAAGCTGAAAGCAGAAGCGATTGAAACGCTTGAATCGATGGGCTTAACAGTGAGTGACGCGATAAGAATGTTGATGATTCAGATTGTTGAACAGAAAGCGATGCCATTTTGTGTGAAAAGCACACAATATCGTCATGCTGCACGTACCTTGGCCGCAATAGAAGAGTTGGAGTGCGGGAAAGGCAAAAAATTTGACAGTATTTCAGATTTAATGGCGGATCTGCAGGATGGCAAGGACGATTGAACGTTCATCTCAGTTTAAAAAAGATTATAAACGGGAAGTTAAGGGTATTTACCGTATGATGTTAAATGACAGTCTGCAGAATATCCTGAATATATTGGTAAATGATCTCCCTATACCTGAAAAATACGCTGATCATCCGCTTAAAGGAAATTGGCGTACATTTCGTGATTGCCACCTCTATCCTGATTTGATTTTGATTTATAAAAAACAAGGTGATCGTTGTCTGAAACTGGCTCGTCTCGGATCTCACAGTGAAATTTTTTAATTTTTACCTCAGGTAAAATAGATTATCTCTGTTTCTCTTTTTTGTTTCCGATCAATTCCCCGGCTGAAAAAATAATCCGTCATTTTAATCAAAACACTTATCCGTAAAAAATAATAATTTAGTGAAATACACCCTATTTTGCGAATAATCCAGTGATTGACTTTGCATTATGCGATCTGCGTAAAAGAAAATTCAGCGGGTAATGGATAGCGTAAGCGCAATTTACAACTCAATGGAAGGTGTTCTCTATGAAACGTAGTGTTTTATCTCTTGCTGTGGGGGCTGCACTGGTGATTTCTGATGCAACGGCGTGTACCTCTATTTTTGTCGGTGAAAATGCGTCTTCAGATGGTGCGCAATATATTGCCCGCAATGAAGATATGAATCCGGCAAACCCGAAAGTGTTGCAGGTGAATCAGGAAAAAATAAATAAAGACACTGAGTTTAAAACTAACTTAAATAAATTCACCTATACCCTGCCGGAAAAGGCAATGCGCTATACCACTATCCCGGAATGGAATGATAAAGGTCAGTTCCGTTTCAGTTCCAACGGTTTTAATGACGCAGGTGTCGGGATCAGTGCCACAGAAACGATTTTTGCCAATGATGCCTCATTAAAAATTGACCCGTATGTCGAAGATACCGGGATTATTGAAGATGCGATTCCGGATGTGGTATTACCGTATGTCTCTTCCGCAAAAGAAGGGGTGATGCGGTTAGGGAAAATTATCGAAGAAAAAGGGGCCGGTGAAGGTTTCGGTGTGGCCTTTATTGATAAAGACGGGATCTGGTATCTGGAAACCGGCAGCGGTCACCAATGGATGGCGGCGAAAATCCCGGCCAATACCTATTACGTCACCGCAAACCAGGGCCGCCTGGAAAAATTTGATATCAATGACAAAGAGAATTACCTGTCATCTCCGACACTGATTTCCTTTGCTGAGAAAAACGGTTTATATGATCCGAAAAAAGACGGTGAGTTTAATTTCAAAAAAGCCTATACCAAAGATGACGCGAAAAGTGACGGTTATTACAACTACCCGCGTGTGTTAGTGCTGCAAAAAATGTATAACCCGGAAATTAAGACCGACTTTAACGATGTGAAATCCAATGATTTCCCTGTTTTCTTAAAACCGGCGAAAAAACTGGGGCTGGAAGATATTAAAGCCGGGCTGCGTAACCATTATGAGAATGTCGGCACATCTCCGTATGCCACCACCTATCCGGATACCACCAAACGTCCAATCTCGGTATTCAGAACCCAGCACTCCCATATTTTACAGGTACGCAAAGATTTACCGAAAGAAATCGGTAATGTCCGTTATATCGCTTTCGGTATGCCGACATTATCCGTTTATGTTCCTGTCTATTACGGGCCGGACAGCTACACGGAAGCCTATACCATCGGTTCGCCGCAGGCGGATAATGCCTCCGCGCACTGGAAATTCCGTAAATTACAGACACTGGCGATGATCGACTTTAATAAGTATTCGAAAATTGTGCAGGCGGAATACAGCAAACAGGAAGCTCAGTTTGCCAAAGAACAACAGGCAATGGAAAAAGAGTATCTGAGTATTTATAAAACAGACCCGGCTAAGGCCAAACAACTGTTACAGGACTTCCAGAATAAAGTGATGCAGGATGCATTAAATACCACCGATAAACTGACCAATATTATTATGCAGGATCTGACCAATTCCGTGAATGAACGCTACCGTTTTAAAGGTGCGTGATGCGGTAAGGTTATTGAGACAAGATTATTAAGATAAATAAAAACGGCCTCTGTCACCAGAGGCCGTTTTATGATGATCTTTCCGGTCAGTTACCGGCTGACGGCGCGGACGGTCAGTGTAATACCGTCAACGGCAATCACTTCCACTTCCGTACCGGCAGGCAGCGGTGACCGGCTGTAAACCCGCCAGCTGCCGTCGGCGAGGCGGATACGGCTGTAACCTTCTTCCGTCTCTGTCAGCAGCGCAGCGCGCAGGCCAATCAGCTTGTGATTGACCTGGTTCGGTGAACTGCTGTCATTACGCTGGCGGCGGCGCTGAAAATTACGCCACAACACCGCACAAATCACCGTCATCACCGCGAAAATAATGCCCTGCCACTCGGGTGTCAGTCCCGGCACAATCCACGCCAGCAGTGCGACGACCAGTGCCGCCACACCACTCCAGAGCAGATAACCTCCGGTACCGAGCATCTCCAGAATCAGCAGGATGCCGCCGAAACAGAGCCAGAACCAGACCGCCTGTGATGCGAGCATTTCAATCATGCGGATTAACCCTGACCTTTAGTGTCTTTTGACACATTGAACATTTCTGCCACACCGCCGATAGCCCCCATCAGGTTGCTGGCTTCCAGCGGCATCATAATGACTTTGCTGTTTTCCGCTGCACCGATTTTGGTCAGTGCATCAGTATATTTCTGTGCCACAAAGTAGTTAATCGCCTGCATATTACCGTCAGCGATAGCATCCGATACCATTTGGGTGGCGCGGGCTTCCGCCTCAGCTGCACGTTCACGGGCTTCTGCTTCCAGGAAGGCAGACTGACGCAGACCTTCTGCTTTCAGGATCTGAGACTGTTTTTCACCTTCTGCTTTCAGGATTGCAGCCTGACGTATACCTTCCGCCTCGAGGATATCGGCACGTTTGGTACGTTCTGCTTTCATCTGGGCGTTCATCGCAGACACCAGTTCCTTCGGCGGACGCACGTCACGGATTTCAACACGGGTGATCTTAATCCCCCACGGGTTGGTGGCTTCATCCACGATATGCAGCAGACGGGAGTTGATAGAATCACGCTGAGACAGCATTTCATCCAGCTCCATCGAACCGAGAACGGTACGGAAGTTGGTCATGGTCAGGTTGATAATCGCTAAATTCAGGTTGCTGACTTCATACGCGGCGCGCACCGGGTCAATGACCTGAATAAAACAGACGGCGTCGATGGTGACGTTGGCGTTATCGCGGGAGATAACTTCCTGTGACGGAATATCAAGAACCTGTTCCATCATATTAATTTTACGGCCGATACGATCCATAAACGGCACGATGATATGCAGGCCCGGCTGCAGTGTACGGGTATAACGGCCAAAACGCTCAACAGTCCACTGAAAGCCCTGCGGTACAGTTTTGACACCGGTCGCCACAATAATGATGGCGATAAGAATAATAATCGGGACAAAACCCAGCGAGAACAAATCCATGAGCCAAAATCCTTATAAGTAATGAATAAATTGAATAATTCAGTAAGGTGATTAATTAGTACAGTAACGAGTATAACTTACGGCGGTAAGATGCGGCAGTATTATCTGCAGTCCCCATTGCCGCCATAATATCCATCATGGTTTTACGCACCTGACCTTCCGCAGCTGCCAGGTCTTTCTTCAGGAAGCTGAATAACAGCGCCAGGGCTTCATCATTGCGGTGTACTTCATGCAGTTTCAGCGCCAGCTGTACCGCGAGCTCCGCATTCTCCGGCTCCGCCGCAAAGGTATTTTGCAGTTCCTGGATTTCCGGGGTGTCTGCGGCCTGCTTTTGTAACTCAATTTGAGATAAGATACCATGATAGCGCGTATCCTGATCCTGAATCGGGACGGACTTCAATACTTTTTCAGCTTCTTCCGACAGCTTCACTTCCATCAGTGTCTGTGCCAGCAGCAGGGTGATTTCGCTGTTGTTACTCTCAGCTTGATGCGCTTCACGCAGCAGCGGCAGGGCGGCCTGAAAATCACCGGCTTCAATCAGTTCAATCGCCTGACCGGTTTTGATTTCAGATTCAGACGGCAGGAATTTGGCCAGGAAGTGACGGACGGTCTCTTCATTCTGCGGCCCCTCAAAACCATCGACCGGCTGTCCCTGATGGAACAGATAGGTGGTCGGTACGGCGCGCAGGCCGAATTGTGAGGCGATCATCTGCTCGGTATCGCAGTTCACTCTGGCGAGGATCATCATCCCGGCATAGTCAGCAGCCACTTTTTCCAGAATGGTGCCCAGTTCCTGACACTGCGGGGACTGTGCGGAATGGAAGAAAAAGACCACCGGCACCTGCATGGAAGATTCAATAACCTGGCGTAAATTGGTTTCGTTGACGTCTGTGATATGTGCGTTTGATAACATATTCATTCTCTTAATAAAGTAGCGGACTTTTTATTAACATCTGGGCGCAGCGCGGCATTTCAAGCAGCAGAGGATCTTTTGTTGAGTATTTTATCCATCAGCCACAACGGCAGCAGGCGTCTGAGCCACATCACGATCACGGTAAGACCCGTAACAGGATAGCGTATTTTCGGGTGCGGGTGCTCTAGGGCATGGATGACTTTTTTCACCACATCCTCCGGTTTACCGGTGAACAGACGGGCAATGCCCGGATTTTTGACCGGTTTATCCTGCATCGTTTGTGTGACATTTTCCGTAAAGCGGGTGGTGATCGGCCCCGGTTCAATCAGGCTGACGCGGATCCCGCTGCCGGCCAACTCCATCCGCAGGGCATCGGACCAGGCTTCCAGCGCATATTTGCTGGCGGCATAGGCGCCGCGTCCCGGGGTGGATATCAGCCCCATTACCGAGCTGGTCTGGATGATCCGGCCTTCACCGGCCTGTTTCATGGCGGGCAGCAGCAGGGTGGTCAGCTGGTGTGTGCCGAACAGATTGGCAGAAAACTGTTTTTCCAGATCTTCGCGGCTGACGGTATCCAGCGGGCCGTACAGGCCAAAACCGGCATTATTGAACAGGCCGTACAGGCGGTTATCCGTGAGCGCCAGTACCTGCTCTGCGGCACGGGCAACACTCTGCGGGCAGTCCAGATCCAGTTCCACCGGCTCAAACCCGAGGCGTGCCATTTCCGCCAGATCCGCCGGTTTGCGGCAGGCGGCCAGCACACGGTAGCCCCGTTGTTTCAGTGTGTTAGCCGCGCATAGCCCGATACCACTGGAGCTGCCGGTGATCAAAACGGCTTTTTGCATTTCTTTACCTGCTTAACTGCTTATAAATTATGAATAAATCATTTAGGATAGTCTGACACCCGTTATTGTAAGTAAGGCAGCAGTGTTTTATCCATCCAGTCAGTCACATAAGGCTGTGCTGCCGCGTTCGGGTGAATACCGTCATCCTGAATCCACTGCGGATTGGTGACGACCGCTTCCATATAAAACGGGATCAGCGGAACGGCATTTTCCTGTGCCAGCGCCGGATAGAGCGCGGAGAACCGTTCGGTGTAGCGCTTGCCGTAATTCGGCGGAATGCGGATCTGCATCAGCAGCGGCTTCGCCCCGGCGGCCTTCACCGCATCGATCACCGCCTGAAGATCGGTGCGGGTTTGTGTCAGCGGCAGGCCGCGCAGGCCGTCGTTGGCACCCAGTTCAATCAGTACCCATTGCGGCCGGTGCTGCTCCAGCAGCGCGGGCAGACGGGCAAGTCCCTGAGCCGCCGTATTCCCGCTGATACTGCCGTTTATCAGTGTGATACCGTTACCGGCCTGTTGCCAGCGTTGTCCCAGCTGTGCTGCCCACGCCTCACCGGCCGGCAGGCGGTAACCGGCACTCAGGCTGTCCCCCAGTATCAGTAATGTTCCGGCGGCATACAAATTCCCGCTGAACAGCAGCAGAAAAAGGAAACAGAGATGGCATCGGAGCCTATTCTTGAAATTGATCATCTTATTAAGCGCGTTGGTCAGGGTGAAAATGAGATCACTATATTGCAGGGTGCCGGGTTAGTTGTCGAGCCTGAAGAGACAATCGCGCTGGTGGGGGAATCCGGATCCGGAAAATCAACCCTGCTCGGCATTATAGCCGGTCTGGATGACGCGACCTCCGGTGAAGTAAAACTGCTCGGTCAGTCACTGCCGCAGCTGGATGAGGAAGCGCGGGCAAAACTGCGGGCACGGGATGTCGGCTTTGTGTTTCAGTCTTTCATGCTGATCCCGACCCTTAATGCGCTGGAGAATGTCCAGCTGCCTGCGCTGCTGCGCGGTGAATCTGAATCCGCCAGCCGGGAGAATGCAGAGCAGCTGCTGATTCAGCTCGGGCTGGAAAAACGCCTGAAGCATATGCCTGCCCAGCTTTCCGGCGGGGAGCAGCAGCGCGTGGCTATCGCCCGTGCATTTTCGACCCGGCCGAAAATTTTATTTGCCGATGAGCCGACCGGTAACCTCGACCGTCATACCGGTGACAAAATTGCCGATCTGCTGTTTTCACTCAACCGTGACTACGGCACCACCCTGATTCTGGTCACGCATGATCTGACCCTGGCGGCCCGTTGTCAGCGGCGGCTGAAGCTGTCGGACGGCAAGCTGGAGGAACTGGCATGATCTGGCGCTGGTTCTGGCGGGAGTGGCGCACACCGTCACTGCTGGTGGTCTGGCTGTCACTGACCCTGGCGGTGGCCTGTGTGCTGGCACTGGGACGTGCCGGTGATCGTATTAATCAAAGTGTCAATTATCAGAGCCGTGACTATCTGGCCGGTGATCTGGTCCTGCGCGGCT
Source organism: Morganella sp. GD04133 (assembly GCF_029835375.1). Lineage (NCBI taxonomy): Bacteria > Pseudomonadati > Pseudomonadota > Gammaproteobacteria > Enterobacterales > Morganellaceae > Morganella > Morganella sp. GD04133. The sequence goes on from NZ_JAODZS010000018.1 coordinate 84,339, forward strand.
CGCATCCGGCGGATGAAACCTGGCTGAAAAAGGCGCAGGAAAGCGGCCTGGTGCTCAGTCAGCAGATGAGTTTCAACACCATGGTGTTTGCCAATGATGTGCCGCAGCTGGTGTATGTCAAAGCGGCGGATGACGCTTATCCGCTGTACGGCGAGCTGGAAACTGACCCGCCCGGCCTGAAACCGGCACCGGGGGAGATTCTGATCGCACCGCGTCTGGCGGAGCTGCTTTCGGTAAAACCGGGGCAGATGCTGGAAGTGGGAGATACCGACCTGAAAATCGCCGGTTTTCTTATTCAGGAGCCGGACAGCGGTTTTAACCCGTTTCAGATGGCACCCCGTGTGCTGATCAATTTACAGGATGTGGACGCCACCGGTGCCGTACAGCCGGGCAGCCGCCTCACTTACCGCGATATGTTTGCCGGTGCGCCGGATGCGGTGGCGGTGTTTAAACAGCAGTATGAAGATGCGCTGCGGATTGATCAGCGCTGGGTGACGTTGCAGCAGGAGGGCGGGGCGCTGGCGAAGTCTATCGATCGCGCACAGCAGTTCCTGGTACTCTCTGCGCTGCTGACGCTATTGCTGGCAATCGCCGCAGTGGCGGTTGCCATGTCGCATTACTGCCGCAGCCGTCACACCCTGATTGCCGTACTGAAAACACTCGGCGCGGGGCGGCGCGAGCTGCGTTACTGGGTGGTCGGGCAATGGGCGGTACTGATGGCGGCAGCGATGGTTGCCGGATCCCTGCTGGGGCTGATTTTTGATGCGGTCCTGATGAGCCTGCTGGCACCGCTGCTGCCGAAGGCACTGCCGGATCCGGGATTATGGCCGTGGGCGTGGGCACTGCTGACACTCCTTGCCATCACTCTGCTGGTGGGCGCACGGCCTTACCGCCAGCTGATGCTGACACAGCCGACCCGCGTACTGCGTGATGACGTGGTAGCGCCGGTCTGGCCGCTGCGCTGGTATCTGCCGCTGGCGGTACTGATTGTGGCAGGCGGGCTGGCGGTGCTGACCAATGCCTCGTTCCTGCTCTGGGCGGTGCTGGCCGGGGTGGTATTGATCGCTGCACTGCTGGCAGTGGCCGGTTACGGCGGATTGTGGCTGCTGGCGAAAATTCCGTTCCGTGCCCTGAGTCTGCGCCTGGCTGTCCGCCGTCTGCTGCGTCAGCCCGGTCAGACCCTGGTGCAGACCGGGGCGTTTGCCCTCTCCTTTATGCTGCTGGGGTTGCTGGTGATGGTTCGCGGTGATCTGATCGGGCGCTGGCAGCAACAACTGCCGCCGGACACACCGAACTATTTTCTCGTGAATATGACGGAAGAACAGATATCGCCGGTCAATCAGCTGCTGGCATCACACAACGTGACACCGTCAGAATATTACCCGGTGGTGCTGGCGCGGCTGTCCGGCATTAACGGCGAAACCGCACTGGCGTGGGCCGATGCGCGTGATCCGGGCAACAATACTGTCCGCCGTGAACTGAGCCTTACCTGGCAGGAATCGCTGCCGCCGCTTAATGAACTGGTGGACGGCACCTGGCCGCCGAAACCCGGGGAAGTCTCTATTGAGATGGAAGTGGTCAAACAACTCGGGCTGAAAGTCGGGGATACCCTGACCTTTACCGGTGATACCCGTCCGTTTACCGTGACTGTCAGCAGTGTGCGGCAGGTGGACTGGGAGAGTATGCGGCCTAATTTCTTTTTCATCTTTAATCACGCCTCGCTGGAAAACCAGAGCGCCATGTGGCTGACCAGCTTTCACTATGACGGTAATGACGGATTAATCACCCAGATGAATCGTAAGTATCCGTCCATCAGTATTTTTGATACCGGATCGATGCTGAAACAGATCCAGACCATTCTCGCGCAGGTCAGCCGTGCGCTGGAAGCGATGGTGGTACTGGTGCTGATTTGCGGCGTGCTGTTACTGCTGGCACAGATTCAGGTGGGAATGAATCAGCGCCGGACCGAGCTGGTGGTATATCGTACGCTGGGAGCCGGTAAACGCCTGCTGCGGCGCACGCTGTGGAGTGAGTTTGCCTTGCTGGGCGCGATGGCCGGTGTGGTCGCCGCACTCGGGGCAGAAGCGGCCCTGTGGCTGTTGCAGACCCGCGTATTTGATTTTCCGTGGCAGCCGCAGTGGCCGCTGTGGGTCGGGCTGCCGCTGGCCGGTGGTTTGCTGCTGTCACTCTGCGGCAGTGTGCTGGGGATCCGCCTGCTCGGGGATCCTCAGCAGTACCGCCGCTTACAGAGTTAGTCCGGCGAGGATGTGTATGCTCTGACCGGTTTGTGTTGTGGCGGTCGCATAAAGAATGTGGCCGCCAGAATCACCATCACCGGCAGGGCGATCAGCAGGAAAGCCGGGGTAAAGCTGCCGCTGTAATCCTTGACGGCACCGGCAAAGAACGGTGCCAGACAGGCAAAGGTGGAAATCAGATTCACCACAGAGAACAGCTCCAGATACGGACCACGGCCGAAATAGTTTGCCAGCAGTACACTGGAGGCCAGGAATGTCATGCCGTAACCAATCCCCACCAGCACGGTAAACAGGATCAGCAGCGACCAGCTGGTGGCGATACTCAGTGTCAGCACACCGAATGTAATCGCGGCAAGGCTGATAATCAGCAGTTTTTTCGGCTCCAGCCACTCCCCGATAGCGCCCCCGGCCAGCCGGGAAAACGCGTTAATAAAGGCCATGGTACTGAGCAGCGTGGCGGCAACGGTTTCACTGAACCCCTTATCCATAATATGCGGCACGGCAAAGCTGTTCACGGTAAATCCGCACCATAAAAACGCGGTATAAGAGGCGGCGATAACATAAAACTGCCAGGTTCTCAGCGCCTGACGGGCACTCCAGTGCGCCTGACTGCGGTAGATGCGGGAACTCTGTTTTTTCTGCTGCCACATCACGGCACGGGCATGCGTGATCTCACGGCGGCCTTCCCGCATTACCAGCAGGGTGATCAGGGTGACAACAGCCAGCGTCAGGGCGGCGATCAGCCAGTGGATCCGCCAGGAGCCGAACACATGCGCGGCGAGAAAATAGATCCACGGCCCGACCACACCGCCCAGCCCGCCGAGGGTAAAGTAAAAACCAAACGCCAGCGACTGACGGCTGAACAGCCGCGAAATCACATAAGTACCGGGAACAGTAGCCATAAAGGTAAAACCAATCCCGAGAAAGGCGGTGCCGATAAAATAGCGCTGAATCGACTGTGTGGTGTACAGACTGTAAAACCCGGCCAGAAACAGCAGCAGCCCGGTCAGCAGTGTCAGGCGGACATTGGTTTTACGGATAAGAAGACTCGGCAGAAAGCTCGATAACCCGCAGGTCAGCCCGAGCAGCGTGAATCCGAAACCGGCGTCTGTCCAGCTCCAGTTCAGCTCTTTGAGCATACCGGGTAAGACCACGCCTAATGAGGTGAAGGTAGTAGCGGTGGTCAGGAAATAAACCAGCCCCAGCAGGGTAAGTATAGTCCATTGATAAACAGGACCTAAGCGGCGATCTGACGAAAACATCCCGGCTCCGGAAACGGCGTAAAAAGCAACATGCCCGGCTGAACACCGAGCATCAGAATGGGACTATTGTCGCCGGAAACCGTACAGACTACCAGCTTAATATTGTTTTTGCCCAGTCCGCAGAGGACTGATATTCCGCCGGTAAATCCTGTGCCAGCCCGCCGAGTGCGGCGATAAGCTGCGCCGGATCGGGATGCGTCAGGTTAATGTGGCCGACCTTACGCGCCGGGCGCACCTCTTTATCATACCAGTGCAGATGCGCCAGCGGTTGTGCCAGCCACTGTGTATTCAGTTCCGTGCCGATAATATTCACCATTACCGCTGGGGCGGTGACAACCGGCTGCGGCAGCGGCAGATCCAGAATCGCCCGCAGATGCAGCTCAAACTGACTGACAGACGCACCGTTTTGTGTCCAGTGACCGCTGTTATGCACACGCGGTGCCAGTTCGTTAATCAGCAGGCCGTCTTCTGTGACAAAACACTCCATTGCCATCACACCGGTATAATCCAGCTCAGTGAGGATCGCCCCCAGCATCTGCTCAGCCTGTGCCTGAAGCGGGTTTTGTGCCGGCGGGAAGGCCACGCTCATGCGCAGAATACCTTCTTCGTGATGGTTATGGGTCAGCGGATAAAACACACATTCCCCGGCGCGGTTACGGGCGCCGACCAGCGACACTTCACCGGAAAACAGAATACCTTTCTCGGCAATACATTCGCCGTAAATTTCCGGCGGCAGAGAAGCTTCATCACCGGGACGCACCCGCCATTGACCGCGTCCGTCATAGCCGCCGGTACGGCGTTTGACGATGACAAAGTCCCCGAGACGGGTAAAAATGTCCGGCCATTCATCAGGAGACGACAGCGGCTGCCACGGTGAGGTGGCGAGATGCAGAGTGTCCATCAGCTGTTTCTGCGGCAGGCGGTCGGCCAGACGCGGAAAGATATCGCGGTTGATAAAGGCGGGATGCTGCTCCAGCACACGTGTCAGCGCGGTCTGCGGCCACTGCTCGATTTCAGCGGTGATCACACTGTGCTGATAAGGAACGGCTTCCGGTTCGGCATCCAACCCGACCGGATAAACCGAAATACCCAGCGGCTCACCGGCCTGGCGCAGCATCCGGCCCAGCTGACCGTTTCCCAGAACACACACCGGCTTCATCAGTTGGCCTCCCGCGGATCCGGGTGGCTGAGGACATCATCAGTCTGTGCATTACGCCAGTCTGTCAGGCGGGTCAGCAGCGCCTCATCATGCAGGGCGAGGATCTGTGCGGCGAGCAGGGCGGCATTGGCGGCACCGGCTTTGCCGATAGCCAGCGTACCGACCGGAATACCTTTCGGCATCTGCACAATAGAATAGAGACTGTCGACACCGCTGAGCGCGGCACTCTGCACCGGCACACCCAGTACCGGTACGAGGGTTTTCGCCGCCAGCATTCCCGGCAAATGTGCTGCACCACCGGCACCGGCAATGATCACATCAAACCCGTTCTGTTTTGCGGTTTCAGCAAAGGAAAACAGTTTGTCCGGCGTGCGGTGCGCGGAAACCACTTCTGTGTGATAAGGCACCTGAAGCATATCGAGGATCGCAGCGGCGTGCTCCATGGTGCTCCAGTCACTTTTGGATCCCATAACAATAGCCACTTTGGCTGCCGGTGAGTGTTGTTGCGAAGAGGCGGCGTTCATGTTTTCGGTGCTCCTGTACATCCCGCGTCACGAAAATTGACAGACGTCCGGCAGTGAGCCGGTTAAGAAGACGGGCATAATATCACGGTAAATCACGAAGGAAAACGTTTGCGTCACGGATTTTTCACAAATACGGGGAGATAACGGCTCAGAACGGAAAGAAGATCAGTGAAATGCTGTCCGGGGTGATTTTAAAGGCAGAACCTTGTGAGTGCCACGCGCCGAGGACACCGCGAAAGTGCGTTTCGCCGTCAGCGGAAACATCATGAACCGCAGGACGGTGGGTGTGACCGTGGATCATCCAGCGGGTCCGGTACTGACGGAATGCGTTCATCACTTCGTTCTGATTCACATCCATAATCGCTTCGCTTTTGCGCTGATTGGCAGACTGACTGCCTGCGCGCATTTTTTTCGCGATTTTCAGGCGCAGCGACAACGGCAGCCACAGAAACAGGCGCTGGATCCACGGCGTGTGAACACGCCGGCGGTAGTGCTGGTAGTCTGTGTCATCCGTGCAGAGGGTATCACCGTGCAGGATCAGGATCTGATGCCCTTCGGCTTCAATCACCTGTGTGTCCGGCAGCAGGGTCATTCCGCACTGACGGGCATAGCGTTTGCCCAGCAGAAAGTCACGGTTACCGCAGATAAAGAAGATCTTCACGCCGCTGTCACTGAGGGATTTCAGCGCATCAGCCACGGTTTTATGCAGCGGGTTCGGGTCATCATCACCAATCCAGTAATCAAAAAAATCACCGAGAATATAGAGCTGTGAGGCATGAACCGCCTGTTCCCGCAGAAAACGAAGAAAGCCGGCGGTGATCGCCGGCTCCTGCTCATTTAAATGCAAATCTGCAATAATAAGCGTGGTCATACTTACTCAGAAACAGTCACGCTTTCGATGATGACATCTTCACGCGGCACATCCTGGTGCATACCACTGTTGCCGGTTTTGACCGCTTTGATTTTGTCCACAACATCCATACCGTCAACCACTTCAGCAAACACGCAGTAGCCCCAGCCACTTGGTGTTTCTGAACGGAAGTTCAGGTAGTCGTTATCAACCACGTTGATGAAAAACTGTGCAGTGGCGGAATGCGGATCGTTGGTACGGGCCATCGCCAGGGTGCCGCGGTTGTTTTTCAGACCGTTGTTGGCTTCGTTTTTGATCATACCGAGAGTCGGTTTCTGCTTCATGCCCGGTTCAAAACCGCCGCCCTGGACCATGAAATCATTGATAACACGATGGAAAATGGTGTTATTGTAGAAACCGTCTTCACAATATTTCAGGAAGTTTGCGACCGTTTCCGGTGCTTTGTCCGCGAACGTCTTAATGACGATATCACCATGATTTGTATGAAAAGTTACCATAATAATTTCCTGCTGCTTATATTTTAAAGGCAATAATCTGCCGTTTTTATCTCCGGGGTGTGTTATATCATACTCACTAATCTGCGTCAGTATTTGTTATAATCACCGGGTTTTACAGGGTCTTTCTTGCATTTGCAGGGTATTCGCGTTTCAATAACCTGACCTGTCTCAGATTATGATCCCCGCAGACAGATATAAAAAATAAAGTATTTATTATCAATTAATTAACAGAAGTCACCATCAACACGTACAGACTTTTAATGGAATAGTCCTATGCTGAAAATTTATAACACCTTATCAAGACAAAAAGAGGAATTTAAGCCCATTAACCCCGGTAAAATCGGGATGTACGTGTGTGGTATCACTGTTTACGACCTGTGTCATATCGGACACGGGCGGACATTTGTCGCGTTTGACACCATCGTGCGCTATCTGCGTCACGCCGGGTATGAAGTGAACTATATCCGCAACATCACGGATGTGGACGACAAAATCATCAGACGGGCGAATGAAAATAACGAAACCTGTGATCAGCTGGTGGATCGCATGGTGGCAGAGATGCACCGCGATTTCGATGCCATGAACCTGATGCGCCCGGATTCAGAGCCGCGCGCCACACATCATATCAAAGAGATTATTGAGATCACGCAGTTATTGCTCGATCGCGGTCATGCCTATGTGGCGGATAACGGGGATGTGATGTTTGATATCAGCAGCGATCCTGAATACGGCCTGCTGTCACGTCAGGATTTGGAACAGCTTCAGGCCGGTGCCCGTGTCGAGGTGGCGGATGTGAAACGCAACCCGATGGATTTCGTGCTGTGGAAAATGTCCAAACCGGGTGAGCCGTCCTGGGAATCACCATGGGGCGCAGGCCGTCCGGGCTGGCATATCGAGTGTTCCGCGATGAACAGCAAACAGCTGGGCACGCATTTTGATATTCACGGCGGCGGTTCTGACCTGATGTTCCCGCATCATGAAAACGAAATTGCGCAGTCCACCTGTGCCCACGACGGCCCGTATGTCAATTACTGGATGCACTCCGGGATGGTGATGGTCGATAAAGAGAAGATGTCAAAATCCCTCAATAACTTCTTCACCATCCGTGACGTGCTGGGTTATTACGACCCGGAAACGGTGCGTTACTTCCTGCTGTCCGCACATTACCGCAGCCAGCTCAACTACACGGAAGAGAACCTGAAACAGGCGCGTACTGCACTGGAACGTTTCTATACCGCACTGCGCGGCACAGATAAAGACGCGGCAATCGTGGTGAATGAGGAATTCGCAAACCGTTTCCGCGATGCGATGGATGATGATTTCAACACGCCGGAAGCGTATTCTGTACTGTTTGATATGGCGCGTGAACTGAACCGTCTGAAACAGGAAGATATGACCGCAGCAAACGGCCTGGCGGCACAGCTTCGCCAGCTGGCGGGTGTGCTGGGGCTGCTGACTCAGGATCCGGAGCAGTTCCTGCAAAGCGGAGCACAGAGCGAAAGTGATGAAGATGCAGCGAAAATTGAAGCACTGATCAAACAGCGCAATGATGCCCGCGCCTCAAAAGCGTGGACGCTGGCAGATGCAGCCCGTGATGCTTTAACCGATATGGGTATTGTGCTGGAAGATGGCCCGCAGGGTACCACCTGGCGCCGTAAGTAATCATGATTACATTCTGACTGAAAAGCCCGGCATTATTCACTGCCGGGCTTTTTTATATCACTTTATTTTTACCGGGCAGGCACAACAGCCGGTTATCCGCTATTCTGTTACAGCACCTGCTTTATTGTGTGATGTCTTTGTCGTACTTTTATATTAAAAATAAAGGAAGCATCTGATGAGTAAAAATATGTTAGCTATGCTGGTGGCATCTGTCTGTGCATTCGGCACCATGACGGCATCTGCCGCCGGATTGTCAGATAATATGAAAACGCTGAACGCGAATCTGCAGATCGTTGAAAAAACAGATGACGCGGCAGCGCTGAAAACTGCACTGACCGACATGCGTGCTGCGGCACAGAGTGCCAAAGGCGAGTTACCGGCAAAACTGAAAGGTAAAGCGGCGGACAGCGCAGAAGTGAAGGATTACCATCACGGTTATGATGTTCTGACCGGACAAATTGATGAAGCACTGAAACTGACGGAAGAAGGTAAAATTCCGGAAGCGAAAGCCATGGCTGAACAATTGAAAGCCACCCGTGGTGAATACCACAAAAAATACCGTTAACAGCGAATATAAATACCGTTTTTCCGTATTAAAAACGCCCGGTCATCATTGCCGGGCGTTTTGTTATTCAGCGGCTGATAATCAGTCCCGTTTGCGCGGCATCATGCGCAGCAGGGTATTATCTTTCCAGAAGTAGTGATGTGCCAGTGCGGCAGCAGCATGCAGGCCGATAATAAAATAACCGGTATTGGCAATGATCTCATGAATATTCTGTATGCTGTACGCGAGATCTTCATCCGGTGCGGCGGAGACCGGCATCGGAATACCGAATAATGACCAGTCATAACCATTCAGATATTTAATACTGAAACCGAGTACCGGTAACAGAATGAATATCACAAAGATTATCAGATGCACCAGATGGGATAAGCCGGTTATCATCGGTGACGGTTTGGGAATAATAGCCGGTGCGCGGTGCTTTATTCTGACCGCCAGCCGGACAATCATCAGTATACCGACGGCAATTCCGCAACTGTAATGCAGCCCGGACAACATACTTCTCAGTGGTTCGTCAGCGTTATCCCGTAACAGGGCGCTGACATAAACGACAATCACAAGCAGGAAAATAAACCAGTGCAGGGCAATCTGCACCGGCTGAAATTTTTGTGTTTTCATTTTTTGCGGCTCTTATTATACGGATAAAAAAACCAGAGGCAGTGCTCTGGTTTATTCGCAGATTACGATTATTCAGCCACTTTTACCTGCTGACCGGCAAATTCCACCACTTTACCGGCGGTAATTTTGCAGCGCTTGCGGGTTTCTGTTTCACCGTCAACAGTCACCTGACCATCAGCGATAAATTGTTTGGCGGCAGCACCGCTGTCGGCCCAGCCCTGAATTTTGAGCAGATCACACAGTTCGACATGCGGGTGCCCGTCGAGATTAAAAATATCCATGGTTATTCGTCCTTATCGTGAAATTCTTCGCAGGCCTGTAAGGTATTCTGAATCAGTGTGGCAACGGTCATCGGCCCGACGCCGCCCGGTACCGGGGTTATCCACTCCGCGCGTTCAGCCGCTTCGGCAAAATTCACATCACCGACCACTTTGCCGTTTTCCAGGCGGTTAATACCGACATCAATCACAATCGCGCCGGGTTTGATCCACTCACCCGGAATAAAGCCGGGTTTCCCGACCGCCACAATCAGCAGATCCGCATGTTCAACATGGTGACGCAGATTGGTGGTAAAACGGTGAGTGACCGTTGTGGTACAACCGGCCAGCAGCAGTTCCAGACTCATCGGACGGCCGACAATATTGGATGCACCGACAATCACCGCATTCAGACCAAACGTATTGATATTGCAGCGCTCAAGCAGCGTGACAATACCGCGTGGTGTGCAGGGGCGCAGATTCGGCGCACGCTGGCACAGGCGGCCGATATTATAAGGATGAAAACCGTCGACGTCTTTATCCGGATGAATACGCTCAATGACTTTGACATTATCAATACCGGCAGGCAGCGGAAGCTGAACGAGGATCCCGTCGATAGTATTATCATTATTCAGTTCATCAATGAGATGGAGGAGTTCGGCTTCGCTGGTGGTATCGGGAAGGTCATAAGAGCGTGAAATAAATCCGACTTCTTCACAGGAACGGCGTTTGCTGGCGACATAAATCTGAGATGCGGGGTTCTCACCGACCAGGATGACGGCGAGACCGGGAGCCCGTTTTCCGTTAGCAATCCGCTGCTGAACTTTTGCGGCAACTTCGGCCCGGATGGTCGACGCAATCGTTTTCCCGTCTATAATTTTTGCTGACATCGTGTAAAAATCCATAAAACAGATAAAAGATGGGCACTATTCTGTCAGAACATTTTCCGTCTGTCAGTTATGTTTTATTAAGGTGTCAGAAAGTCACTGACGAAGATAACTGATTTTCTGATTGACTCGCCGCGCTTCAGCCGTATAATCCACGGTGCATCAAGCAGTTAACCCGCTGTTTTTTTCCTCAGCGCGCCCTTAGCTCAGCTGGATAGAGCAACGGCCTTCTAAGCCGTAGGTCACAGGTTCGAATCCTGTAGGGCGTACCATATAAAACAATAAGTTATATGTCCCGGAAAGAAAACCCGCCAGAAAACGGGTTAAGTAACGGGTGTGGTTAGTCTTTTTATTTTTCACTCCTGACTTAATCCTCATAAACAGGTTCAGACCATCCCAAAAAAGTCCCGCCTTTCGTTTTCCTCTGAAAGAGACGACGACGTCAGTGTTCATCATCAACTTACTCACAAACAGACAAATTGCGAGTCTCAATAACAAAAAAGAAACAATAACCCGATAATAATGAAACGAAAATGAGTTGTTATTGATACATGAAAATAACATATTCATGGTAAAATTATTGCATCATGTAATACCAACAAAGAATATCTCCCCATGTTTAATCGAATTAAAATATCCGCGTCTTTTCTTTTTATCTTGTTATTGTTCTTCGTAATTCAGATAGTAAGTATCTCTCTGACGATTACTTATGCAGAAAAAAATCACTCAAGCGACATTGCTGATAGTATCAATACAAAAAATGCAGCAGATGCAGATGATGTTATATATAGGTTACGAAAAGCTGGGTACTTTATTCAAAAGGCAGCAAGTGAAATTTCCTCAGGTAAAGGCGGCGTGCCTTCGGATAGTTTAAGTGCTGCAGTAAAGGAAATAGATAAATCCGGGGAAATCTGGAGCTCGTTTATTGAGCAGCCCGCTGAATTTATAAGTAGCAATGACCTGATAAAATTAAATGAATCATTTAATAAATACCGGGATGAATTAAATAATTCCATTCAACTTTTAAAGGGGAATGATGTTGCTGCATTTAGTGAGAATAACTTAACGTCTATCGCCCGGGATTTTGACAGAAGCTATGATGTATACCAGGATGGATATATAAATTCATATGAAAAAACCATTCAGGATTCATATGATGACTATAACAAAACAATATATATATCCATGGCTATCATTTTAACGTCATTACTATTAATCATACTTTCTTGGGTTTACATTAAAAAAGTCATTATTTCTCCATTGAATAATGTTGTTGATAATATTCAGGATATAGCCAAAGGAAATCTGTCAAAAAATATTACTATTTCAGGTGCTAATGAAATAATGATACTCGCGGAAACATTGTGCCATATGCAGCATGAACTGGCGGTCACCGTCGGTGATGTCCGTGATGGTGCCAATGCCATTTACAGCGGTGCCAGTGAGATCTCGGCCGGTAATAACGACCTTTCTTCACGGACCGAG